>DAIOUO010000187.1:0-6919 GCA_036759485.1 Geminicoccaceae bacterium
CACGAGGCCCGCGAGCTCGCCCGCGAGGGCGAAGCCGTCGCTCGAGCGGGCGAGCAGGAGCGCGAGGCGCGCCGGCTCTCCGGCTTGCGCGAGCTCGGCCGAGAGAAAGGCGCGTCCGGCCGCGGGCTCGATCTCGACCCTACCGCCCCGTCCGACGAGCGGCCGCCTGTCGGGTCCGAGCTCGACGACGAGCGAGGCGTCTTCCGCCGCGAGGATCGCGGCCGCCCCCGGCGGCCCGAGCGCGGCCGCCGCGGCCTCGGGCCCGGCCAGGAGCGCCGCGAGGTCCGAGGTCTCGAACCCGAGGGCCGCCCCCTCTCGCCCCGCTCGGTCCAGGCGGAGCTCCGGGCCCACGAGGGTGAACCGGGCGACGACCGGCCGCCCCAGGGCGAGCGAGGCCGGCAGATCCGGCGAGAGCCGCGCGCGCGGTGCCTCGAGGAGGGCCGCGCCCGCCGGATCCCGCAGCGAGAGCGAGCGGAGTTCGAGCTCGAGCGGCCCGCCCGGAGCGCGCGGTCGCAGCGCCGCACCCTCGAGCTCGAGCCGCAGCGGTGCCGCGGCCTCGACCAGCGCCCGCCGCAGCGGGGCTTCGAGGGGACCGAGGCCCACGGGGCCGCCCGCGAGCGCCAGGACCAGAAGCGGCAGCGCCGTCGCGAGCCCGCTCGCGAGCTCGCCCGCGAGGACGAAGAGGAGCCTCAGGCGCCGGACCCGCATCGCCCGCTCGGCCCGGCGGCCGCGCGCCCGGCCCGCGCCGCCGGGTACCCGGTGCTTGACCAGGGCGGGCGCGGCCGACACTGTCGCGGCCCCGGCGATCGCTGCACCATCGGGCTCCCGGCTTGAGCCTCGCTCCGCTCGATCCTCCCCTGCCGACCGACGCCGCGGCCGTCGAAGCCGGCCTGCGTCGGCTCGCCCAGATCGCCCGGGCGAGCGGCGATCCGGCCCTGCAGAGCTTCCTGGACGCCGCCCCCGCCCTTCCCGAGCTCGGCCCGGTGCTGCGCGGGATCCTCGCGGGCAGCCCCTTCCTGACCGAGTGCCTCCTGGCCGAGCCCGATCTCCTCCGTCGGTTCCACGAGGCCGGGCCCGATGCCGCCCTCGGCGAGCTCCTGGCCGCGGTCGCCGGCCTCGATCCGGGCGAGCGCACCCGGGTCGCGGCCCAGCTCCGCCGGTTCCGCCGGCGCGCGGCCCTGCTCGTCGCTCTGGCCGATCTGGCCGGCCTCTGGCCGCTCGAGCGGGTGAGCGAGGCGCTCACCGCCTTCGCCGACCGAGCGATCGAGCGGGCGCTCGCCCACCTGCTGCTCGATGCAGCCCGGCGCGGCGAGCTCGCCCCGCGCGATGCCGCCGATCCGGCCGGCGCGAGCGGCCTGATCGTGCTGGGCATGGGCAAGTACGGCGCCCGCGAGCTCAACTACTCCTCGGACGTCGATCTGGTCGTCCTGTTCGACGAGGCGATCCTTCCCTGCCGCGCCGCCGACGGGCCCATGGCGCTCGCCGCCCGCCTCACCCGCTCGCTCGTGCACCTCCTCGAGCATCCCTCGCGCGACGGCTACGTGTTCCGCGTCGATCTTCGCCTGCGGCCGCATCTGCCGGGCCATCCGCTCGTCATCTCCGCCGAGGCGGCCGAACTCTATTACGAGCGGCACGGCCAGAACTGGGAGCGGGCGGCCTTCATCAAGGCCCGCGCCGCGGCCGGCGATCGTGTCGCCGGCGAGCGCTTCCTCGCCACCCTGCAGCCCTATGTCTGGCGGCGCAGCCTCGACTACGCGGCGATCCGCGACATCCACTCGATCAAACGCCAGATCAACGCCCATCGCGGCTTCGGCAGCATCCGCGTCCACGGCCACGACATCAAGGTCGGCCGGGGCGGCATCCGCGAGATCGAGTTCTTCGCCCAGACCCAACAGCTCATCCTGGGCGGCCGCGAGCGCAGTCTGCGGAGCCCCCGGACCTGCGAGACGCTCGCGGCGCTCGCCCGCGGCCGCTGGATCGAGGCGCGCACGGCCGAGGAGCTGACCGCCGCCTACCGCTTCCTGCGCTCGCTCGAGCACCGGCTGCAGATGGTGGCCGACAAGCAGACCCAGACCCTGCCGGCGCGCGAACAGGAGCTCGCCCGCTTCGCCGCCTTCGCGGGCTTCGCCTCGAGCGAGGCGCTGGTCGAGCGGGTGCTCGCCACGCTCCAGACGGTCGAGCGGCACTATGCCGCCCTCTTCGAGCGCGAGCCCGACCTCGGCGCCGGTGGCAATCTGGTCTTCACCGGCACGGGCGACGATCCCGAGACGCTCGAGACCCTGCGGGGCATGGGCTTCAGGGAGCCGCAGGCGGTGGCGGCGCGGATCCGCGCCTGGCACCACGGCCACATCCGCGCCACCCGCAGCACCCGGGCCCGCGAGCTGTTGACCGAGCTCACCCCGAAGCTCCTCTCGCTCCTCACCGCGCAGGCCGACCCCGACCACGCCTTCCGCCTGTTCGACGAGTTCGTGAGCGCGCTGCCGGCGGGCGTCCAGCTCTTCTCGCTCCTGCGCGCCAACCCCAAGCTCCTCGACCTTCTGGCCGATCTGATGGGCGCGGCTCCCCGCCTCGCCCGCCATCTGGCGAGCCAGAGCGACCTCTTCGAGCAGCTCATCCAGCCCGACTTCTTCGAGCCCCTGCCCGAGCCCGAGCGGCTCGCGGCCGAGCTCGCGGCCCGGCTCGGCGACGCCCGCGACCTCCAGGACACGCTCGATCTCGCCGCCCGCTGGGCCCGCGGCCGCCAGTTCCAGGCCGGCGTGCAGGTGCTCCTGGCGCTCGCCGGGGCCGAAGAGGCGGCTTGTGCCCTCACGGCGATCGCCGAGACCGTGCTGCGCGCGCTCCTGCCCCGGGCCGAGGCCTGGCTCGAGCCGCAGCACGGCCGGGTCCCGGGCGGTGCCTTCGTCGTGCTCGGCCTCGGCAAGCTCGGCTCGCGCGAGCTCACCGTCGGCTCCGACCTCGACCTCGTCTTCGTCTACGACGCGCCGGAAGGCGCCCGCTCCGACGGCCCCAAGCCGCTCGATGCGGCCTCCTGGTACGGCAGACTCGGCAACCGGCTGGTCGCCGCGATCACCGCGCGGACCGCCGGCGGTCAGCTCTACGAGATCGACACCCGGCTCCGCCCCTCCGGCAATGTCGGTCCGCCGGCCTGCGCGCTCGCGAGCTTCGCCCGCTACCAGCTCGAGACCGCCGAGGTCTGGGAGCAGCAGGCCCTGACCCGCGCCCGGGTGGTGGCGGGCGATCCGGACCTCGCCCGAAGGGTCGAGGCGGCGATCGAAGCGGCGGTCCGCCGCCCGCGCGAGCCGCGGGCCCTCGCCGCCGCGGTGCGGGCGATGCGCGAGCGGATCTGGCGCGAGCACGGCAAGGCGGACCCCTGGGCGCTCAAGCACGCTCGGGGCGGCCTCGTCGACCTCGAGTTCTCCGCCCAATATCTCGTGCTCGCTCACGCCCACGCGGTGCCGGCGCTGCACCGGACCTCGACGCTGGCCGTATTCGAGGCGGCGGGCGAGGCGGGGCTCCTCGAACCGGGCCGAGCGCGCGAAGCGACCGCCGCGCTGCGGCTCCTGCACGCGCTGCAGGCGGTGCTGCGCCTCTCGACGAGCGACCGCTTCGACCCCGCCGCGGCACCGGCGGGCCTGCGCCAGGCCCTGCTCGCGGCCGCCCGCCGCGCCCTGCCCGACGAGCCCCTGCCCGACTTCGCCGCCCTCGAGCGGCGCCTCGTTGAAAGCGAGGAGCAGGCGCGCCAGCTCTTCGAAGAACTCTGTCCGCCCGGAGCGGTGCGCGAACCCTCGAGGAGTGCCTCATGAGCGTCAAGGAAGGAGACCCCGCCCCGGCTTTCGAGTTGCCGACCGACGACGGCGGTCGGATCGATTCGAAGAGCCTCCTGGGCAAGCCCTACGTGATCTATTTCTACCCCAAGGACGACACGCCCGGCTGCACCAAGGAGGCGATCGCCTTCTCCTGCCTCGAGGCCGAGTTCGAAAAGCTGGGTGTGCCGGTGATCGGGGTCTCCAAAGACGACATCGCGAGCCACCAGAAGTTCCGCAAGAAGCACAATCTCGAGATCGCGCTCGCCTCCGACCCCGAGGGCAAGGTCGTCGAGGCGTTCGGCGCCTGGGTCGAGAAGTCGATGTACGGCAAGAAGTACATGGGGATCGACCGCTCGACCTTCCTGGTCGGCAAGGACGGGCGGATCCTCAAGGCCTGGCGCAACGTCAAGGTCCCGGGGCACGCCGAGGCGGTGCTCGAGGCGGCCAGGGCGGCGGTCGCCGGCTGAGCCGCGGCGCGCGGGCGGCCGCCCGGCTCAGCGCCAGGGCCGGCCGTCGAGCGCGAGCCAGAGGCCGCGACCGGCGCGCCAGAGCACCCAGAGCCAGAGAACGGCCCAGATCGGCCAGCCGATCCCCAGGATCGAGAGGACCCACCCCAGGACCCCGAAGACGAGCGAGACCCAGAACACCCTCACCTGGTTGTCGAGGTGGCTCTCGTAGACCGTGCCGAGGGCCACGGGGCGCTTGAGGAGCGCCGCGATCCCGCCGAGAACGAGCGGGAGTGCCGTGAAGAGGGCGGCGAGATAGAGCCCGTAGATCAGGAGCGTCCAGCTCCGCGCCGCCCCCGTCCGGTCGATCGTCGAGGCCATCAGAGACAACCGAGCTCGGCGAAGGAGAGCCAGCCGACCGGCTCCCCGGGTTCGACCCGCGTCCGCTCGGCCTCGATCAGCGCGAGCCCCTCGCCCTCGACGAGCGAGGTCAAGATACCCGAGCCCTCGCGCGGGATCCGCTCGACGAGGAGCCTTCCGCTCGCATCCGCCACGAGGCGCGCGCGCAGGAGCTCGGTGCGGCCCGGCCGCTTGGTGAAAGCGAACGCGGCCGGCAGCGGCAGCGGCCGCGGCCAGCGCAGCGGCGCGCCGGCGAGTGCCAGAAGGAAGGGCCGGGCGAGCAGGAGGAAGCAGACCGTGGCGGCCACCGGATTGCCGGGCAGTCCTATATGGGCCGCTCGACCGAGCCGGCCGACCGCGAAGGGCCGGCCGGGCTTCAAGGCGATCTGCCAGAAGTCGAGCTCGCCTTCGCGCGCCACCGTGCCGGTCAGATGGTCGGCCGCCCCCTTGGAGGCCCCGGCCGAGCTCAAGACGACGTCGTGATCCGCGGCCGCGGCGGTGAGCCAGGCGCGCACTCGGCCGGCCTCGTCCGGCAGGATCCCGTGATCGTCGACCCGGCAGGGCAGGCTCGCGAGCAGGGCCGAAAGGATCGTCCGGTTGGCGTCGTAGACGCGCCCGGGCGCGAAGGGGGCGCCCGGCTCGAGCAGCTCGTCGCCCGAAGAGACGAGCGCTACCTCGAGCGGCCGGTGGACCGGCAGGCGGTCGAGGCCGAGCTCGGCCGCCACGCCCAGATGCTGCGGCCCGAGCCGGGTCCCGGCGTCGAGCACCGTCGCCCCCGCGCGCACGTCCTCCCCCGCCCGCCGGCGATTGGCACCGGCACGGAATCCGGCCGGCACGAGGACGGTCCCGTCCTCGACCCGGCACTCCTCCCACATCGCGACCGTGTCGCAGCCCGCCGGCATCGGCGCACCGGTCAGGGCCTCGAGGGCGTGGCCGGGCGGCACGGTTCCCGTGAAGGGATGGCCGGCCGCCGCCCGACCCGGCAGAATCGAAAGGCGGCTCGGCCCCTCCCGTGCGAGCGAAGCACCGGCGAACGCCCAGCCGTCGACCGCCACATTGTCGAAGGCCGGCACGTCCCGCGGGCTCACGACCGGCTCGGCCAGGATCCGCCCTCTCGCGTGCGCGAGGGGCACGGTCTCGACCGCGGGCCGCGGGGCGCGTGCGGCCGCCGCCTCGAGCCGTGCGCGGACCTCGGCCAGGGGAAGGAGTCCGGCCTCGGGGTCGAAGCAGCGCTCGCCCGCCTCTTCCATCCGCTTCAGCCCGGGGCCGCCCGCTCGAGGGCGAATGCCGCGATCGCTTCGACATCGTCGAGGTCGAAGACCGGCACGGGGCAGTCCGGCAAGGGCTCGTCGGAGGCGACCGCCACGATCGTCCGGTCCTCGCGGGCGAGAAGGGGCGTGCCCCGCTCGCGCCGGTGGACCTCGATCTTGGGCTGGGCGAAGCGCTTGAAGCCCTCGACGATCACGAGGTCGGCCGGGGCGAGCCTCTCGAGGATCGCCTCGAGCGGCGGCTCGGGCTCGTCTTTGAGCTCGTGGATCAGCGCCCAGCGCCGGGCGGTCGCGAGTACCACCTCGCTCGCCCCGGCCTCGCGGTGCCGCCAGCTGTCCTTGCCCGGCTGGTCGATGTCGACGCTGTGGTGCGCGTGCTTGACCGTCGAGACCCTGAGACCCTTGGCCACCAGATGAGCGACGAGCCGGCAGACGAGCGTGGTCTTGCCGTTGTTCTTCCAGCCCACGATGCCGATGACCCGCCGACCCGCCCGTGCCCCGTCCATGTCGCCCGCCTTCCCGACCCGCCGCCCGGCCGATAGCATGATGCGGGTCGTTTGGCAGCGGGTGAGCGAGGATGGGTGCGGACCCCTCGGGCGACGAGCAAGCGACGGGCGGCGGACAGGCGCGGGTGGATCAGCGGCTCGACGCCCGCGGCCTGAACTGCCCCCTGCCCGTCCTCAAGGCCAGGAAGCGCCTCGCTGCCATGGCGCCCGGCGAGCGGCTCGAAGTGCTCGCCACCGACCCCAAAGCGCCGGCCGACATGGCCGAGCTCTGCGCCGCCACCGGCCACCGGTTGCTGCTCGCGGAGAGCCGGGCGGGCGAGCACCGCTTCCTGATCGAGCGGGTCGGCTGAGCCCGCCCTGTGCAAAGCGGGGATTGCCGCTCGAAGTGGACTTGTACATACAGACCAATACCGTAAGTTGAGGCCCGTGCGGCGCGACGCCCGGAAGCGCGGCGTCGCGCCGCAGACGCGGAGGGCGACCGCCCGGGGTGGCGC
>DAIOUO010000188.1:0-6910 GCA_036759485.1 Geminicoccaceae bacterium
ACTCGTGGATGGCGAGGGCGAGCGACTCCTCGTCAACCACAGCGACCCGCGGCTCCTCGAGGAGGCGCCGGCGCCGGCCGAACTGTTGCCCGAGAGGGTGGATGCGGTCCTGGTCGACGGGCGTTGGCCGCGGGCAGCGGTGGCCGCCCTCGAGGCGGCACGAAGGCGTGGGGTCGCGGGCCTGGCCGATCTCGACCATCCGATGGCCGAGCCCTGGGCCGGGCGGCTCCTGGCGGCGGCGAGCCATGTCTGCTTCTCGCGGGACGGACTCGTCCGCTGGACCGGCGTGGAGGAGCCCGAGGCCGGGCTCGCGGCGATCGCGCTCCGCACAGCTGCGGCGCTCGCGGTCACGCTCGGCGCCCGGGGCGTGCTCTACCTCGAGGCCGGGCGGACGGCGCGGCTGCCCGCCTTTCCGATCCGTGCGGTCGACACGCTCGGGGCCGGCGACACTTTCCACGGCGCCCTCGCCCTGGCACTCGGCGAAGGTCGGGCCTGGCCGGAGGCGCTGCGCTTCGCCGCGGCTGCCGCAGCACTCCGCTGCGCCCGGCCGGGTGGCCGCGCGGCCTTCCCGAGCCGAGCCGAGGTCGAGGCGCTGCTCGCGGCCCCGACCCCGGAGCCGAACCCCGCGCGATCGGAGATCCGCCCTTGACCGCCCTCTCCTCCGGCAAGCTCTGGGGCCTGCGCCGGCTGGCCGACGCCGACGGCCTGTTCCGCATGCTGGCGATCGACCAGCGGCCGCCGATCATGAACCGGCTGCGCGAGCTGCACGGCACGGTCCGCGATGCCGAGGTGAGCGCCGTCAAGCGCCTGTTGGTCGAAGAGCTCGCCGGCCGGGCCTCGGCCACGCTCGTCGACCCGGTCTGGGCCTGGCCCTTCGTGCACGACGTGCTCGATCCCGCACGCGGACTGATCGTCACCCTCGAGAGCCACGCCTTCGCGGACGGGCCGGGCGGCCGGCGGACCGGCTCGATCCCCGACTGGTCGGTCGGCAAGATCCGCCGCATGGGTGGCGACGCGGTCAAGGTGCTGGCCTATTTCCGGCCCGATGCGGCACCCGAGGTGGTCGCGCACCAGAAGGCCTATGTCCGCGCCGTGGGCGAAGCCTGCCGGGCCTTCGATCTGCCCTTCGTGCTCGAGCTCCTGGTCTATCCCTTCGCCGATCGCGGGCCGGGAAGCGATCACGTCGAGGATCCGGCCGAGCGGCCGGAGCTCGTGCTCGAGAGCGTCTCGATCTTCGCCGAGCCCGGGTACGGGGTCGACCTCTTCAAGCTCGAGAGCCCGTTGCCGGCCGAGCTCGTGCCGGAGCCGGGCACGGCCGAGAGCGCGCGGGTGCAGGCACTGTTCGACGAGCTCGGCCGACGCGCCGGGCGTCCCTGGATGATGCTGAGCGCCGGCGCCGGGCAGGCGGCCTTCCGCAGGGTGCTGGCGCACGCTTTCGCGGCCGGTGCTTCGGGCTTTCTCGCCGGCCGAGCGATCTGGTGGGACGCGTTCCTCGCCTGGCCGGACGCCGAGCGGATGCGGGCCGAGCTGCGGCGGACGGCGGTCCCCTACCTCGAGGCGATCTCGGAAATGGCCCGCGCACGGGCCCTGCCCTGGCACCGCCACCCCTGTTGGGGGGCGGAGGGTCCGCGTCTCGCCGCGGCCGACCACGACTTCCCGCGCGCCTACGCCGGGCCCTGCGGCCCGACCTGAGGGCGGGCGGCGCGCGCCGGGTGCGAGCGGCAGAGGCCGGGACGCTTCGGGCTCCGGCTCGCTCAACCGAGGAGCGTGAGGACGATCTCCCGCTCGTGCGGGCTCGTGCGCTGCTCCCAGAGGAAGATGCCCTGCCAAGTGCCGAGCAGCAGCCGGCCGCGGGCGAAAGGGATCGAAAGGCTCGCGCCCAGGAGTACGGCGCGGCCGTGCGCGGCCATGTCGTCGGGGCCTTCGAGGGTGTGCGCGTAGGCCGGATCGCCGTCCGGCGCCCAGCGGCGGGCGAGGCGCTCGAGGTCCGCGCGGACCTCGGGGTCGGCGTTCTCGGTGATCACGAGGGCGGCGCTGGTGTGGCGCAGGAAGAGGTGGACGAGCCCCTCGCCGGCCGGCGCCCGCTCGGCCACGAGGGCCGCGATCCGCTCGGTCAGGTCGACGAAGCCGCGTCCGGGCGTGCGGATGCGGAGGATGTGGTGGGGCATGGTTGGCTCGCGCGCTTTGCCGTTGCTGCGGTACGCGCTCCTGGCCCGATCCGGGACCGCTCGATCGACGCCGTTGGACCACCGGCGGAACGCACGCTCGGCTCGGACGGCCACAGCCAGTTTGGGCGGACAAGAGGGCTGCCCCTATCGTTCGCCCGACCGGGCGTACCGACTTTCGGTGCTCGCGCCCTCGAGCGAGTTGGAGCAGCGCGAGGAGATCCCCGCCCCGCCCCGAGGGGCGGGGCGGGTAAGCCCTTCGGAGCTTTCGCTCCTTACCGTGGAACCGCCACGGCTTTCCCCTTGCTAGACACACCGCAGTTTCGTCATTTTGCCGACCATCGCAAGTAGAATTTCGCGGAGGCGGGAATGGCACGGGTGCTCGGGCTCGACATCGGCATCGGCTCCTGCGGCTGGGCGGTGGTGGAGACGCCGGAGATCGACGAGGCGACCGGCGAAGTGGAGGGAGAGGCCACGATCGTCGCCTGCGGCACCCGCTGTTTCGACGTGCCCGAGGAGCCGAAGACCAAGGAGCTGAAGAACAAGACCCGCCGTCTGCTGCGCGGGCAGCGCCGTGTGTCGCGGAGGCGTCGGCAGCGGATCGCACAGGTGCGGCGGCTGCTCGCCGGGCACGGGCTGCCGGCCGATCCGGGCGCGCTGCCGGCCGGCGCGCCGGGGGATCTGGTCTGGCGCCTGCGCGCCGATGGCCTCGACCGTCGCCTCGAGCCCGCCGAGTGGGCGCGGGTGCTGATCCACATCGCCAACCACCGCGGCTTCAAGTCCAACAGCAAGCGCGATCGCGGCAACAAGAGCGAGAGCGGCAAGATGTTGAAGGCGATCGCCGCGACCGGTCAGAAGCTCGCGGGCTGGCGCAGCTTCGGCGAGATGCTGGCCAGGGATCCGGACTTCGCCGCCCGCAAGCGCAACCGCACCGGCGAGTATGCGCTCACGCCCTTGCGCGCCGACCTCGAGCGCGAAGTCGCGCGGTTGTTCGAGGCGCAGCGCCGGCTCGGCAACCCGGCGAGCTCGCCGGCACTGGAGGCCGCCTATCGGGAACTCGCCTTCGCCCAGCGGCCGGTCGCGGCGCGCGAGCCGCCGGTCGGCGCCTGCGCCTTCCTAGCGGGCGAGAAGCGCGCGCCGCGCCACGCCCCCTCCTTCGAGCGGTTCCGCTTTCTCGCCAGGCTCGCGACGGTCAAGTTGATCCCGATGGGCGAGCGGCCGCGCTTCTTGACCGACGAAGAGCGGGCGCGCGCCATCGTGCTGTCGGGCCACCAGGAGCTCGTGACCTACCAGGCCCTGCGCAATGCACTGGAGCTGCCGCCGAGCACCGTGTTCGCGGATCTGCCGCAGCGCAAGGCGGACCCGGAGAGCGCCCCTTTCGCCCGCTTCGAGGGCACGCTGGCGCTGCGCGAGGGCCTGGGCAAGAGGCGCTTCGCGGAGCTGCTGCGATCCGCCCCGGAGAAGCTCGACGCCGCCATGGAAGCGCTCGTCTGGCTCGACGACCTCGACCAGATCCGCGCCCGGCTGGCGGCGAGCGGGCTCGACCCCGCGGACGTGGCGGCGCTCACCGGGGACGAGGCGCTCGCCCGCTTCGCCGGGTTCAAGGGTGCCGGCCACATCTCCACCGCCGCCTGCCGGGCGCTGATCCCGCACCTCGAGCACGGGCGGGGCTACGCCGAGGCCTGCGCGGCGCTCGGCTGGGACCACGCCAAGGCCGGGGTGCCGAGAATCGAAGAGGTCGCCAACCCGGTGGTTCGCAAGATTCTGCGCGAGTGCACCCGGCAGATCGCGGTGGTGCTGGCCAACTATGGTCCGGTCGACGCGGTGCACCTCGAGATGGCCCGCGACGTCGGCAAGAGCGCGGAGGAGCGCAACGAGATCCGCAAGGGCATGGACGAGCGCGCCGCTCAGCGCGATCGCCATCGCGAGGAGTTCCGGGAGCTGCTCGGCCACGCCCCCGAACGACGAGGAGCTGCTGCGCTACGAGCTGTGGAAGGAGCAGAACCACCGCTGCCCCTACACCTTCCCAGACGAGGCCGCCTACATCCCGCCCGAATGCCTGCTCGCCACCGACAACCGGGTCCAGGTCGACCACATCTTCCCCTACTCCCGCTCCGGCGACGACAGCTTCCGCAACAAGGTGCTCTGCTACGTGCGCGCCAACCAGGAGAAGCGCCGGCGCACGCCCTACGAGTGGCTGGGCGACGACCCGGAGCGCTGGCGCCTGTTCGCGGCGCGCATCGCCGGGCTCAAGGACATGCACCACCAGAAGCGGCGCAAGCTCCTCATGCGCACCTTCGCCGATCGCGAGCAGGCCTATCGCGCCCGGCACCTGCAGGACACCCGCTACGCCATGCGGGTGCTGCGCTTCGCCCTGGAGAAGGAGTTCCCGACCGACGCGAAGCGCCGCTTGTTCCCACGCCCCGGGGCCATCACCGCGCTCCTGCGCCGCGCCTGGGGCCTGGACGAGCTCAAGAAGGGCGACGTGCTCGGCGACCGCGACCACGCGCTCGATGCGATCGTCGTCGCCTTTACCACCGAGTCCCTGCTCAACCGCCTCACCCGCCTGCACCAGGAGCTGGAGGAGATCGGCAGCGGCCGCGCCACGCCTCTGGTCGAGACCCCGCTGGGCTCGAGCCCGCAGGCGCGCGAGCGCTTCCGGCAGATGGTCAAAACCGCCGCGGAGGGCGTGTTCGTCTCCCGCCCGGAGACCCGGCGCGGCCGCGGGCCCGCGCACGACGCCACCCTCTACGGCTTCGAGCGTACCCCCGAGGGGCAGGAGATCCAGTACGAGCGCAAGAACGTGTGGGAGCTGAAGCCCGCCGACCTCGACCGCCTGAAGGGCGATCCTGCGCGGCACCGCGTGCTGCGGGAGGTGCTGGGAGCGTGGCTGCAGCGCGCCGAGGAGCGCCGTGTGAAGCCGGAGAAGCTCTGGCGCGAGGAACCGCCGCGGCTGCCCAACGGCCCGCCGGTGCGCAGCGTCGTCCTGGTCCGGGCGAAGACCACGGCCGGCATCAAGCTGCAACGGGGCGACGCGCTCGCGCATGCCGACCAGGCGAGCATGGTCCGGGTCGACGTGTTCACCAAGGGCGGCAAGTTCTTTCTCGTGCCGATCTACGCCTGGCAGGTGGCGAAGCTGGAAATGCCGCCCAGGAAGGCCGTCGTCGCCCACAAAGACGAGCGGGATTGGACCGAGATCGACGAGAGCTTCACCTTTTGCTTCTCGATGTACCCGGGGAGCTACATCGTCGCCCGAAATCGGACCGGCGAGATTTTCGAAGGATATTTTGCCGGGATGGACCGTCAAGGCGGGCAACTGACGTTGAAATCGCACGATGCGACGGGCAAGCCCGGGCGCCCCGGGACCAAGCTGCTCGCATCCTTCGAGAAATACCATGTCGACCGCCTCGGCCGGCTGCACCGGATCGAGCGGGAGCCGCGGCTGTGGCGTGGCGCGGTTTGCTCCTGACCCGTGCCGCGCGGCTCTCCCTCGACCGGGCCTGCTGCCTGGTCGAGACCGAGGAGGGTCCGATCCGCCTCGCGTTCGAGGACGTGGCCTACCTCGTCCTCGACACTCCGCAGGCGGTGCTCACGAGCGCCCTCTTGGCCCGCTTCGCCGAGGCCGGTGTGCTCGTGTTGACCTGCGACGGCAAACACCTGCCGAACGGCGCGCTCCTGCCGCTGCAGGGGCATTTCCGCCAGGTGGCGACGCTGCGCCGCCAGCTCGCGGCGAGCGAAGGGCTGAAGAAGCGACTCTGGCAGCGCCTGGTCCAGGGCAAGGTCGCCAACCAGGGCCGGGTACTGCGGCTGCTCGGGCGACCCGGCGCCGCCGGGCTGCTCGCCATGGCGGAACGAGTGGCACCGGGCGATCCCGAGCAGATCGAGGCGCGGTCGGCGCGCGAATATTTCCGGCGCCTGTTTCCGCGCTTCCGCCGGCGCCACGACGATCCCGACCCGCGCAACGCCATGCTCAACTACGCTTACGCACTCCTGCGCGCCGGGCTCGCCCGCGGGCTCGCGGCTCAGGGCTTCCATCCGGCGATCGGCGTCTGGCACGCCAGCGTCGACAACGCTTTCAACCTCGCCGACGACCTGATCGAGCCGTTCCGCCCCCTGGCCGACCTGCACGTGGCCCGCCACGCCGAGCGACGCCCTGACGGCGGCGACGAGCTGACGGTGCTGGATCGCCGAGAACTCGCCCGCCTGCTGGTGGCGGAGCTGCGTCTGGGCGGCGAGATCGTCACCATGGTGACGGCGATCGAACGCATGGCGGACGCTCTCCTGGCCGCGCTGGAGCGGAAGGATCCGGCACTCTTGCCGCTTCCCGAGCCGCTCGGAGGCGGCGATGCCTGAGCCGGCCGGGGACCGCCGCTTCATGTGGCTGTTCTGCTTCTTCGATCTGCCGGTGAAGACCAAGGCCGAGCGCAAGGCGGCGGCGCAGTTCCGCAAACTGCTCGTGAGCGACGGCTTCAACATGCTGCAGCTCTCGGTCTATGTGCGCGTGTGCAAGGACCAGGACGGGGCGGAAACCCACGTCGCCCGGATCTGCCGCCAGCTGCCGCGCAAGGGCAGCGTGCGCACCCTGCTCGTGACCGAGCGGCAATATGCGCGGATGCGCACGCTGGTGGGCGAGAAGCGGGCGCACGAGAAGCCGGCCGGTGACCAGCTCCTGCTGCTCTAGGAAGCGGAAAACCGGCCGTTTCGGCCGGTTTTCCAGGGGTTTGTTCTTGTTGAGAGTCTAGCAG
>DAIOUO010000189.1:0-6893 GCA_036759485.1 Geminicoccaceae bacterium
CCTGCGGGCCGGGCGGGCCGAGAAGCGCATATTCCGGCGCCACGAGGAGCGCGGCTCCGGCCGCCGCCGCGGCCCGCGCCGCCGCCTCGAGCGCCCCGAACCGCCCGGCTCGTTCGCCGAGCCCGGCCGGTGCTTGCCAGGCCGCCACCCGCACGTCCGACCGCTCCGCCCGGTCCTCGCCCGTCGAGCGCGAGCACTAACCAGATGTCACGTGCGGGACAAGCACGGGTCAGGTTCATGAACTATCTAGAATGCGTACGAGCGCCCGTGCCGTTCCCGCGGCGGCGCTCATCGAGGAGGATACGTCGATGCATCCCCTGTCAGTCGCTGCGCGGCGCCGGCCGTTGCGCGTCGCCGCGACCTTCGCCCTGGTCTCCGCACTCGCGATCGCGATCGCGACCCCCCTCCACGCCGCACCCGGCTCGGTCACCCAGGAGCTCCGCGGCCGGATCGACCGGGCGGCGCTCGAGCGCTCCTACGCTCAGCTCGTCGAAGCGTTGCTGCCGGCCGTGGTCAACGTCCAGGTCGAGCGCACCGAACGCGCGGCGCCCGCGCCCACGCCCTTCGCCGACCCCGACATGCGCCGCTTCTTCGAGCGCTTCTTCGGCATGCCGATGCCGGGTCCGGACCGCGAGCCGCCGCGCTTCCGGGCCCGCGGCGAGGGCTCCGGCTTCTTCGTCGACGGCAAGGGCCACATCGTCACCAACGCGCACGTGGTGGGCGGCGCCGACAAGGTCGAGGTCACGCTCCAGGACGGTACCCGTCTGCCGGCCCGGATCGTCGGCTTCGACGAGCGGACCGACCTCGCGGTGCTGAAGGTCGAGCCCAAGGGCCCCGTCACCTGGGTCGAGTTCGGCGACAGCTCCAAAGTCCGCGTGGGCGACAAGGTCATCGCGGTCGGCAACCCGTTCGGCCTCGGCGGCACGGTGACCGCGGGCATCGTCTCCTCGACCGGCCGCGAGCTGGGTGCCAGCCCCTACGACGACTTCATCCAGATCGACGCGCCGATCAACCGCGGCAACTCCGGGGGCCCCACCTTCAACCTCGACGGCGAGGTGGTCGGTGTGAACAGCATCATCGTCTCGCCCTCGGGCGGCAACATCGGCATCGGTTTCGCGATCAGCGCGAACACCGCCAAGCAGGTGGTGGCAGAGCTCGTCGAGAAGGGCACGGTCGAGCGCGGCTGGCTCGGCGTCTCGATCCAACCGATCGACGAGGACCTCGCGAAGAGCCTGGGCCTGCCCGACGCCAAAGGCGCGCTCGTCGCCCAGGTCGAGCCCGGTAGCCCGGCCGAGAAGGCCGGCATCGAGGCCGGCTGGGTGATTCGCGAGTTCAACGGTACCCCGATCGATCGGCTGCGGACGCTCACGCGCGCGGTCGCCGCCGTCCGCCCCGGCACCAAGGCCACGCTCACGGCCTTCGTCGACGGCCGCGAGCGGAAGCTCACGGTCGAGGTCGGCCGCCAGCCGGGCAGCGAGCAGGTCGCCCGCGCCGAGCCGGCAGAGGCGGCCAAGGGCCAGCCGCGGCTCGGGCTGCAGCTGGCACCGCTCAATCCGCAGACTCGCGAGCAGTTCGGCATCGACCGCGGGATCGAGGGCGTCGTCGTGGTCGAGGTCGATCCGAACGGCCCGGCCGCCGAGAAGGGTGTGCGCGAGGGCGACGTCGTCACCGCGGTCGCGGGTAAGCGGGTCCGCTCGCCGCGCGAGGTGGCGGACGCCGTCCGCAAGGCGCACGCCGACGGGCGCCAGAGCGTGCTTCTCCAGCTCTGGCGCGAGGGCCAGCAGCGCTTCGTGGCCGTCCCGCTCACGGTCTCCTGAAGCCCGCACCCGGCGGGGTGGCGCCGCCGCCCCGCCGGGCCGGACCCCGTGGACCCGCGCCCGGAGAACAGGCATGATGACGACCACCACTTCGAGCGATCCGCGCCCGGCGAGCAGCAAATCCGGCATGCGTGTTCTGATCATCGAGGACGACAAGGACGCCGCCGCCTACATGGCCAAGGGCCTCTCGGAGAGCGGCTACACCGTGGACGTGGCGCATACGGGCAAGGACGGGCTCTTGATGGCCGCGACCGAGGCGCACGACGTCTTGATCGTCGACCGCATGCTCCCGGGGCTCGACGGGCTCTCGCTCGTCCGCACGCTGCGGGCCACGGGCAACCGCACCCCGGTCCTCTTCCTCTCCGCCCTCGGCGAGGTCGACGATCGGGTCAAGGGGCTCAAGGCCGGCGGCGACGATTATCTCGTGAAGCCCTACGCCTTCTCGGAGCTGCTCGCCCGGCTCGAGGCGCTGTTGCGGCGGCGGAGCAGCGAGGCCGGCGACGGCCGCGAGACCGTTCTGCGCTATGCCGACCTCTCGATGGACCTGCTCGCGAGGCGGGTCGAGCGGGCCGGCCGCGAGATCGAGCTGCAGCCGCGCGAGTTCAAGATCCTCGAGGTCCTGCTGCGCCACGCGGGCCAGGTGATGACCCGTACCATGCTCCTCGAGAAGGTCTGGGACTACCGCTTCGACCCCCAAACCAACGTCATCGACGTCCACATCAGCCGTCTGCGGCAGAAGATCGACCGTGGCTTCGACTACCCCCTCATCCAGACGGTCCGCGGCGCCGGCTACAGCCTCCGCGCGCCGGACAAAGCTGCTTAGCTCATCCGTCTTCCGGCTGACGCTGGCCTACGGATTCGCCTTCGGCGCCTCCGCGTTGGCACTTCTGACCTTCGTCTACGTCGCCGCCGTCGAGTACATGGAGCAGCAGGCGTGCGAGACGATCGACGCAGACGCTCAGGGTCTGCTCGAGGCGCACGCGCTCGGCGGCCTGTCCGGCCTCGTCGAGCTCGTCGAGCTGCGCTCGGCGCACGACCCCGACCGGGCGAGCTTCTACCTCGTGGTCGACGAGGCCGGCCGCTACCTCGCCGGTACGATCGCCGCCTGGCCGAGCGAGCCGCCGCAGGCGGGCGACCTCTACCGCCTGCAGCTCGTCGATCGCCGCCGCCAGGACCGCGCCGTTCGCCCGGTGCTGGCCCGCGCGGTCCAGCTCCCGTCGGGTGCACGGCTGCTCGTCGGCCGCGACATCCAAGACAAACTCCGCACCCAGCAGCTCCTGCGCAGCGCCATCGCCGGCGGTACCGGCCTCATGCTGCTGTTGGGCCTCCTCGGCGGCTTCGCCCTCTCGCGTTGGACGATCGGCCGGCTCGAGCAGGTCAACCGGACCACCGCCGCCATCATGGCGGGCCATCTCGAACGGCGTATCGAGCTCCTGGGCGGCGGCGACGAGTTCGACGAGCTCGCCCAGAACCTCAATGCCATGCTCGAGCGCATCGAGCAGCTCCTGGCTTCGATGCGCGAGGTCACCGACAACGTCGCCCACGATCTGCGCACGCCCCTCAACCGGATCCGCTCGCGCATCGAGGTGGCGCTCCTCGAGGAGCTCTCCTCGGCCGAGGCCCGCGAGGTGCTCGAGGCCACGATGCGCGACGCCGACGCCTTGATCTCGACCTTCAACGCGCTGCTCTCGATCGCCCGCGCCGAGGCCGGCAGCGAGCGCCGCGAGCACGTGCCCGTCGATCTGGTCGAGCTCGCCCGCGACGTGGTCGACCTCTACGAGCCCCTGGCCGAGGAGCGCTCGATCGCGCTCGCCCTCGACGCCGCCGGCGTCGTCGAGGTCGAGGGCAATCCGCAGCTCCTCGCCCAGGCCCTCGCCAACCTCGTCGACAACGCCATCAAGTACACGCCCGAAGGGGGCACCGTGTCGGTCCGGGTGCTCGGCGTCCCCGAGCCCGCCCTCGTGGTCGCCGACAACGGCCCCGGCATTCCGCCCGAGCTCCGCGAGAAGGCCCTCGAGCGCTTCGTCCGCTTGCAACCCGATCGCTCGACCCCGGGCAACGGTCTCGGCCTTTCTCTGGTCGCCGCGGTCGCCAAGCTGCACGGTGCCCGCCTCGAGCTGTCCGACAACCGCCCGGGTCTGGTCGTGACGCTGCGCTTCGCGCCAAGCGAGACCCGTCCGCGCCCGGCGGCGCTTCAGGCCCAGCCGGCGACCGTCTAGAGATCGCCCGAGCCCACCCGCGGAGCCCGTCAGCCGTGACCACAGCCCAAGCCGATCCCTGGCTGTTGACGCCGGGGCCGCTCACCACCTCGGCCACCGTGAAGGCGGCCATGCTGCACGACCGCGGCTCGCGCGATCGCGCTTTTCTCGAGCTCGACGCCGAGATCCGCCGTCGGCTGGTGGCGCTGGTGGGCGGCGAGGGCAGCCATGTCTGTGTACCGATCCAGGGGAGCGGCACCTTCGCGGTCGAGGCCATGCTCGGCACCCTCGTGCCGCGCGACGGCCGCCTCCTGATCCTCGTCAACGGCGCCTATGGCCGGCGGATGGAGACCATCGCCCGCTACCACGGCCGCGCCGTCGAGACCCTGGAATGGCCCGAGGACCGGCCGGTCGACCCCGCCCGGGTCGAGGAGCGGCTCGCCCTGGGGCCGGCCCCGACGCACCTCGCCCTGGTCCACTGCGAGACCACTTCGGGAGTGCTGAACCCGCTGCCGGCGATCGCCGAGCTCGCCGCCCGCCGCGGCGTGGCCCTCCTCGTGGACGCGATGAGCAGCTTCGGTGCCCTGCCGATCGACCTCCGCACGACACCCTTCACCGCGCTCGCCGCCTCCGCCAACAAGTGCCTAGAGGGCGTGCCGGGTGTCGGCTTCGTGCTGGTGCGCGAATCGGTGCTCGAGGCCGCCCGTGGCAATGCGCCCGCGCTCTCGCTCGACCTGGTCGACCAGCACGCCGCCTGGCGACGGACCGGCCAGTGGCGCTTCACCCCGCCCACCCACGTGCTCGCCGCCCTGCACCGGGCGCTGCTCGAGCACGAGGCCGAAGGCGGGGTCGAGGGCCGCGGCCGCCGCTACGCCGAGAACGCCCGGATCCTGATCGAGGGCATGCGCGCCCTAGGCTTCGAGCCGTTGCTCGATTCCGCGCACCAGGCGCCGATCATCGTCACCTTCGCGATGCCGGCCGACCCGCGCTTCCGCTTCGAGACCTTCTACGAGCTCCTGCGAGCCAGGGGCTACGTCATCTACCCGGGCAAGCTCACGGTCGCCCCCTCCTTCCGCATGGGCTGCATCGGCCGGCTCGGACCCGAGGTGATGCACGGTGCGGTCGAAGCGGTGCGCGCCGCCATGGCCGAGCTCGGTGTGGCGAGCGGTGCGCCGGCCCGGGCCGCGGGTGAGCAGGGGGTGGTGGCATGAGCTGGAGCTGGCATCGCCGCTGGCGCGGCGGCCTCGAGGCCGTGATCTTCGACATGGCCGGCACGCTGCTCGATTTCGGCTCCTGCGCGCCGGCCGGGGTGTTCGTCGAGGTCTTCGCAGCCGATGGCGTGACGATCTCGTTGGCCGAGGCCCGCGGGCCCATGGGAGCCGAGAAGCGGGCGCACGTCCGCGAGCTCCTCACGACTCCCGCGATCGCCGCCCGCTTCGCCGAGCGGCACGGCAGGCCGCCCGAGGAGGCCGATGTCGACCGGCTCTACGCCGCCTTCGTGCCGGCTCAGCTCGCCTGCCTTTCGCGCTACGGTGCGCTCGTGCCGGGTGCCCTCGAGACCTGCCGGGCACTCAGGGGGCGCGGCATCAAGCTCGCCGCCAATACGGGCTATTCCCGCGACATGCTCGAGATCTGCCTTTCCGAGGCGCGCCGGCAGGGGCTCGAGCTCGACGATGCGGTGGCCGCCTCGGATGTGCCGAAGGCCCGTCCGCGACCGGCCATGTGCCTCTTGAACGCCGCCCGCCTCGCCGTCTCCGACGTCGCCGCCTGTCTCAAGGTCGACGATACCGTACCCGGCATCGAGGAGGGGCTCGCCGCCGGCATGTGGACCGTCGCCGTCGCCGTGAGCGGCAACGAGGTCGGTCTGCCGCTCGAGGCCTGGCGGGCGCTGCCGGCGCACGAGCAGGCGCGCCTCAGAGCCCGTGCGGTCGACCGCCTGGCCCGTGCCGGCGCCCATCTCGTGATCGACAGCGTGGCCGATCTCTTGCCGGCCGTGGCCGAGATCGAGGCGCGCCTCGCGCGCGGCGAGCGGCCTTGAGCGTCCCCCCGCGACAGCCTGTCCGTGCGACCCCGTCGCACCTTGTACCCAACGGGGGCAGGAGCTTAGCAATCATGGCATGGTCCGTGCTTCGGAACAGGAACGCATGCGCCAGCGCGTGCTGATCCTCGTGCTGGTGGTGATGGCCGCGGTCAGCGCCGCGATCGCCGCCGCGCTCGTCGCCCGCTCCGACCGCCTCACGGGCCGGCCTGCCGGGATCGGCGAAGTGCAGCTCGGGGGCCCCCTCGATCTGGTCCACCACAGCGGCCGGCGCTTTTCCGAGGCCGAACTCGCCGGCAAGTACCGGCTCGTCTATTTCGGATACACTTACTGCCCGGACATGTGTCCTCTGGGCCTGCACACCATGGCCGAGGCGCTGGACAGGTTGCCGCCCGAGCTCGCTCAGAAGGTGCAGCCGATCTTCGTGAGCGTCGACCCCGAGCGCGACACGCCCGCGGTCCTCGAGGACTATGTGGCGGCCTTCCATCCCCGCCTGATCGGCCTCACCGGCACCGTCGCCGAGATCGAGGCGGTCAAGAAGGCCTGGCGGGTCTACGCCCGCAAGTCCGAGGAGAAGCGGGGCCAGGACTATCTCGTGGACCATTCGACCTTCACCTATCTCATGGCGCCGGACGGCCGCTACCTCGCCCATTTCGGCCACGGCACGAGCCCCGAGCAGATGGCCGAGCGGATCCGGGCGATCCTGTCGGCCTCTTGATCGCGCGGCCGCGCGCCCCACTTGCCACGGCAGGCGCGAGCCGCTAGAGGGCCGCGCGGGCGCCCGTAGCTCAACTGGATAGAGCATCAGACTACGGATCTGAGGGTTAGGGGTTCGAATCC
>DAIOUO010000190.1:0-6504 GCA_036759485.1 Geminicoccaceae bacterium
GCGGGCGGGCGGGGACCGGCGCTCGCTACGAGCCTCAACAATCTGGGCCTCGTGCTGCGCGCCCAGGGCCGGCTCGATGCCGCCGCCGACCTCTACCGCCGGGCGCTCTCGCTGCTCGAGAACTCGCTCGGTCCCGACCATCCGGACACCGCCCGGGCGCTCAACAATCTGGCCCAGCTCGAGTTCGAGCGGGGCGATGCCCGAGGCGCCCTCGACCTGCAGGAGCGGGCGGCGCGGGTCGCCCGCGCGAGCCTCGGCCCCGACCACGCGACGACGAAGGCGATCGAGGCGGCGCTCGCCCGGATGCGGTCCGCCCCCGCGGGCCGGGCGCTCGCCGCCGCCCCGACCGGGTCGGCACCCGCGGCGGCCGCCCGGACCACGACGGAAGCCCGGCCGCAGCCCGCCGGCTCGCCCCGCCCGCTCGTGGCACCACCGCTCCGAAACCTGCCGCCGCCGGCTTCCGCATCGGCGAGCCCGACGCCGATGGACCGAGCGCTTACGGCCGAAACGCGGCCCTCCTCTGCCCCGGCCGCGGGCTCGCCGGCCGCCTCGGCGACGACCGGCGGCCGCGGCTTCCGCCTGCACCTCGCCTCGGGTGCGGACAAGGCGCGGCTGCCCGCCGAGTGGGCCCGGCTCGAGGCGGCGCATCCGAGCCTGCGCGGGCTCGAGCTCCTGCCGGCCGAGCCGGTCGAGGTCGCGGGCAAGGGCACCTTCTGGCGGCTGGTGGTGGGCAGCTTCCCGAGCCGTGCCGCGGCCGAGGCGGCTTGCGCGCCGGTCAAGGCCAAAGGGGCCTTCTGCGCCGTGCTCGGACCGTGAGTCCCGTGCCGGCCGGGGCGGACCCGGTGGCGCTGGTCGAGGCCGGCCTGCACGCGGCCTGCGAGCGAGCCGCGCGGGCCCGGCCGATCGGCGCTTTCGACCTCTTCCGGATCCCCGTCGAGCATCCGTTCTTGCGGGCACTCGCGCTGCCCCGCGCGGAACCGGGCGGATGGGAGGAGCCGCTTCGCGAGCTCGTCGGCTGCTGTGCGGTCGAGGGCGTCGTGCCGCGCATCGAGCTCCTGGCCGAGCGGCGGGCGGCCCTGCGCGCCGCACTCGGCGCCGAGGGCTGGATCCGCACGCTCGCCGTGCCGGTGCTCGTGCGAGCGGCAGGGCTGGAACCGGCGCCGGCGGAGCCGGTGATCCGGCTCCACGCCGCGAGCGAGCGGGCGCTGCTCGCCGCCACGCTCGAGGCCCAGCACGCGATCCTGGGTGCCGCACCGCCCCGCCCGGCCGAGGAAGAAGCTTTCTGCGCCTGTCTCGCTGACGGCAGTGTCCGCACCTGGGTCCGGCTCGACGAGAAGGGAGTGCCGGTCGCCGCTGCCTCGCTGCTCGGCGGACCACCGGCGGTCGAGTTGGCCGGCCTCTGGACCCGGCCCGGCCGGCGACGGCGTGGTTTCGCCCGGAGCGTCGCCCGTGCCGCCCTCGCCGCGGCAGGAGCAGGGGGGTGTCGGTTGGTCTGGGCGGGTGCGGCGAGCGCCGCCTCCGCGGCCCTTCTCGAGAGCCTCGGGATGGTCCGGCTCGCCACGCTCGAGAGTTGGGAACGGGCCGGCTGAGCGCCGGCGCCGCTCAGCTCCGCCCGGCGATCCGCCGGCTCCGGCGCGGCCGCACCACCTCGCCCGTCTCGCCGGGCCGCTCCGACGCGGCGCCGGTGGCCACCTCCGCCGCGAGCGCGGGCTGCGGCGCACCGGCCCCGATCGATCCCGGCGCCTCGGCCGCCGGGACGGGCTCCGGTGCCGCCGGCTCGCTCGGCACCGCTGCGGCTGCTGCGGCGCCCGCCTCCGTCTCCACGCGGACCGCGGGCTCGGCGGCGACGGCCCGGCGCAGCTCCTCGAGAACGGCGAGCTGCGCCTCGAGGAGGGTGCGCCGCATCGCCTCGAGCCCCGCACTCAGCTCCCGGACGAGCCCGGCGAACCAGTCGGCCGCGGCACCCGCTGGCTCGCCGCGTGCTGCTGCCGGAGCCGCGGCCCAGAGCTCGCGCATCGCCGCGCGGCCGATCGCGACCTGCCGCTCGGCGCAGTCGCGTGCCGCCTCGCCCAGGATCAGCCCGCTGCGGGCGCACGCCCCGAGCAGGCGTTGCTGCGCCCGCAGCAGGGCGACCGGATCGGCTGTCGGCGGGAAGGGCACGCCGCACGCCGGGGACGGGGAGGTGATCGGCTGGGTCATCGGATCCTCTGCGGCCGGCCATGTTGCACCGCAACATGATAGCGACCGGGCTCGTGCCCGGCAATCACGGGCTCGCCCGGGGCGACGAATCGCCCGCGTGGCCTAACGCACAGATCGAGGGACGGCCGGCCGACTATCCTCCATCGCCGAAAGGTTTCGTTAACCGCGGCCCTGTATGGGTCGGCGTGGGCACCGCGGCAGGAGCGGGCGGGACCATGGGCGAGATCGCGACGGAGGCGGGGTCGGTCGGATCGGGCCGCGGGCTCGATCCGCCGGTGGCCGGCCATGTCGGCGATTGGCTGTCGCCGGAGGTTCTGGGCGGGCTCGTGCGGGTCGCCGACGGGGCGATCCTGCTCGCGAGCGGGCTCGCGGCCGCCCTGCTCACGGGCGCCGATCCGGCCCGCCATCCACTCCTGCCCTGGGCGCTCGCCCTGGGCCTGCTCCTGGGTCTGTCCTTCTGCCAGCTCGCCGGCACCTACGGCGACCGCCGCCGGCTCGACATGGTGGGCCAGGCGCTGCGCGCCCTCGCCGGTTGGGCCATGGCCGTGGCCGCACTCTTCGCCCTCGTGCTCGGCACGCCCGCGGCCCCGCCTCTGCCCGCGGGCTGGCTCGAAGGGTGGGCGCTCGGCGGGGCCTCGGGGCTCGTCGGGCTGCGCCTCCTGCTCGCGTTCCGCGTCGCCCGCTGGCGGCGGGAGGGTCGGCTCGGCCGCAACACGGTGGTCGTGGGCGCGGGAGAGCTCGGCCAGCGCTTCGTCGAGGAGGTTCGCAAGCGCGACCGCAGCGTGCGGCTGATCGGCCTGTTCGACGACCGGCGCGATCGGGTGCCCGAATTCGTCGGCGGCTATCCGGTACTCGGCACGATCGACGACCTCCTGCGCTTCGCTCGCGAACACCGGGTCGACGAGGTCGTGGTGGCGCTTCCCTGGAGCGCCGAAGGCCGGCTGCTCGAGTGCCTCAAGAAACTGCGGGCGCTGCCCTGCGACGTCCGGCTGTGCACCGATCTGATCGGTTTCCATCTGCCGAACCGCGGCCTCGCCCAGCTCGGCGGCGTGCCCGTCCTGCAGGTCTTCGAGCGGCCGATGAGCGGTACGGCGATCCTCGTCAAAGCGATCGAGGATCGGGCCCTGGCCGCCCTCGCGCTGCTGGCGACGGCACCGCTCCTCTTGGTGATCGCGGCGGCGGTCCGCCTCACCTCGCCGGGGCCCGCGCTCTATCGTCAGAAGCGCTGGGGCTTCAACGGCGAGGTCATCGAAGTCTTGAAGTTCCGCACGATGCGGGTCGAGGCCTGCGGCGACGGGACCGAGCCCGATCTCGGCCACACCCGCAAGGGCGATCCGCGCGTGACACCTCTGGGCGCCTTCCTGCGCCGCACCAGTCTCGACGAGCTGCCGCAGCTCCTCAACGTCCTCAAGGGCGACATGTCGCTCGTGGGGCCGCGGCCGCACGCCGTCGCCCACAACGAGCTCTACGCCCGCCAGATCGATCGCTACCTCGCCCGCCACCGGGTCAAGCCCGGCATCACGGGGTGGGCGCAGATCCGCGGCTGCCGGGGCGAGATCCGTACCCTCGCCGACATGCAGCGCCGGGTCGAGCACGATCTCTACTACATCCAGAACTGGTCGCTGGCCCTCGACCTCGAGATCCTCTTCCGCACGGTCCTTCTGGGCGCACGCGATCCGCGCGCCTATTGACGCTCGCTCGCGGCCCGCCCACCTCGCCGGGCGTCGGACCGCAGGCGCCGTCCGCGGTGCGATCGGGAGCCTTCCATGCCCGTCCCGCCCGAACTCTTCGTCGCCGGCATGCGGCTGCACGCGGCCGGTGTGACGGTCGTGACCACCGTCCACCGGGGCCGGCCCGCGGGGCTGACCGCGACCTCGGTCTGCTCGGTCTCGGCCGAGCCGCCGCAGCTTCTGGTCTGCGTCAACCGCGCGGCCGACGCCAACGCGCCGATTCGCGCGAGCGGGCGCTTCTGCGTCAACGTGCTGGCAGCCGAGCAGCACGCGCTGGCCGACCGCTTCGCCGGCCGCCTCGGCCATGTCGGCGCCGAGCGCTTCGAGGGTGCCGGCTGGACCCGGCTCGTGACCGGCGCGCCGGTGCTGGAAGGCTGCCGAGCGGCCTTCGACTGTACGCTCGCGGCCGCCCTCGAGGCCGGTACACACACCGTCTTCGTGGGCTTGGTCGAGGCGGTGCGACTGCGGCCCGAGCTCGCCCCGCTCGTCTATCACGAGGGCGAGTACGGGCTCGTCGCCCAGCTCTCGGGCTGAGCCGCGGCTCGAGGTCGCTCGCCGAAGCCGTTTCCGCAGCTGCCGGCTCCGGTCCAGACAGGGTCGTGCGGGGGCGCGTTCCCGACCCCGGCGGCCGATTCCGCAGCGGAGCGCCGGACCGAATGCGTCGGGCGCGAAGTACGTGCCTCCCGGGTCGGCTTCCGCCCGCCCGACACCGACCGCCCCGTCGGGCGGAGCTCGTCCGGCTCCCCTGCCCGCTGTCGACGAGGAGCATGCGAGGCGATCTCCGCGGGCAGCGCGAAGCGAGCGCCGATGCGCTCCGCCCCGGCGTCGTGCCCCGCCACTGCCGCGCCTCGAGTCGAGGGAGGACGAACCCGACGGCGCCGGCTCTCTCCCGGTGCCTCGGACGGTCGCGGACCTCGCCGGTCGGATCAGGCCTCGGCGAGCACCGCTCGAACCGCCGAGAGCGCCCGCTCGATCCCGGCCGCGTCCACGCCCAGATGAGTCACCGCGCGCACCCGCCGCGGCCCCATCGCTCCCATCCGCACGCCGTGGGCGGCGAGCCGCTCGACGAAACCGCGCGCGTCGAGCCCGCTCTTCTCGATCCCGAAGAAGACGATGTTGGTCGCCACCTCCGGACTCTCGAGCCGGATGCCGGGCAGCTCGGCGAGCCCGGCAGCCAGGCGGCGCGCGTTCGCGTGGTCGTCGGCGAGCCGCTCGACATGGTGGCGCAGCGCGAAACGGCAGGCCGCCGCGAGCACGCCCGCCTGGCGCATGGCGCCACCGAGCATCTGCTTGTAGCGCCAGGCCTCCTCGACGAAAGCGCGGGAGCCGGCGAGAACCGCGCCGACCGGCGCGCCCAGGCCCTTGGAGAAATCGAGCCAACAGGAATCGAAGGGGCCGCAGAAGCGGGCCGCGGGCACGCCCGTGGCGACCACGGCGTTCATGAGCCGAGCACCGTCCATGTGCAGCGACAGCCCGTGGCCGCGCGCCACCGCCGCCACCGCCTCGATCCGCTCGAGCGGCCAGACCGTGCCGCCGCCCAGATTGGCGGTCTGCTCGATGGAGACCAGCCGGGTGCGCGGTGCGTGCCGATTGGTGCGCACCCGCCCGGCCACTTGCTCGGCCCCGAAAACCCCGCGCTCGCCCTCGAGCGGGGTGAGCACGACGCCGGCCCAGGCGGCCGGCCCGCCCGCCTCGGCGTGGATGGGATGCGCAGTGCGGTCGAGCAGCACCTCTTCGCCGCGCCGGCAATGGACGCAGAAGGCGATCTGGTTGCACATCGTACCGGAAGGGAGGAAGACCGCCGCCTCCTTGCCGAGGAGTGCCGCGACCTCCTCGCACAGCGCGTTGACCTCGGGGTCGAGAAAGGCCTGCTCGTCGTCGACCTCGGCTTCCGCCATCGCGCGGCGCATGGCGGGCACGGGCTTGGTCCGGGTGTCGCTGTAGAGATCGATGCTGATTGCCGTCACGGCCGCCGCCTCCCCTTCCCGTGGACGAACCGTAGGACGACGGAGCCGGCCGATCATCGAACGGTCGCCAGGACCGGCCCATCATGCGCCGGACGGCAGCACCGAGCGAGGAGGCTCGTGGCAGGGCAGCTCGCGATCTTCTGGACCCCCGCTCGGGCGACGTTCGATCCGCTGGACAGCGAGCAGCTCGTCGACGTCGGCGACACCGGTACGCCGAACGGGCGCACGCCGATCCGCACGCTGTCGATCGACACCCCCGAGACCTACCCGGACGGGTCGCGGCTCGATGCCGCCTTCGCGGCCCTCCTTCCGTGGATCGAGAGCGGCACGGCACCGATCGATCCCGCCCTCGCCGGCACGCTCCTCCCCGGACCGTGGGCGCGGTAGCCGCCGAGCCCGCACGTGGCGATGGGCGAGGGGGCCGAGGAGGCGTCCCGCCGCCTGGCCGAGCAGCGGCCCCTACGGTCCGGCGGCTCGAGGCGCACGCTCTTCGCCCGCGGCGGACACGTCGTTCGACGAGAACGGCCGCAGCCTGTCGGTGTCCCTCGCGCCGCACGATTCGACGACCGAACGCGAGCGCCTGACCCGGCGCGAGCGGGCGACGTCGA
>DAIOUO010000190.1:6514-6855 GCA_036759485.1 Geminicoccaceae bacterium
ACGTCGACCTGCCCCAGGTCGAGCAGGCCCGGGCGGCACCCTTCGTGCTCCAGCCGAGCATCCCGGGCGAGCCCTGCCTGCCGCGCCTGCACGGAGCGGCGCGCGAGGCCTGCGCCGCGGGTCGCGGAATCCGGGCCGGCGCGCGCCTCCTGCCTCGAGACTTCCGCGCGCTCGAGCGGCCGGCGCAGCTCGGGGCCCGGCTCGATTGCGGGCGCGAAGCCCTCGCCGGCCGAGTTCCGGCCGTGGGCCCCGCGGCGCGACGCCGACACGACGAGCCGGCTTCTTTTCCGGCCCCGGCGCTGGTTCGAGGTCGAGCCCGAGAACCGCGTGTTCGTCTCGCC
>DAIOUO010000191.1:0-6804 GCA_036759485.1 Geminicoccaceae bacterium
CCGCCGCACCACGACATCTACTCGATCGAGGATCTCGCCCAGCTCATCTACGATCTCAAGCAGATCAACCCGGATGCACGAGTCTGCGTGAAGCTCGTCTCCGAATCGGGCATCGGGACGATCGCCGCCGGCGTCGCCAAGGCCAAGGCCGACGTGATCCTGATCTCCGGTCACGTGGGTGGGACGGGCGCGTCGCCGCAGAGTTCGATCAAATATGCCGGCACGCCCTGGGAGCTCGGCCTCTCCGAGGCCAACCAGCTCCTCACCTTGAACCGTCTGCGCCATCGCGTGGTCCTGCGCACCGACGGCGGCATCAAGACCGGTCGCGACGTGGTCGTCGCGGCACTTTTGGGTGCGGAGGAGTACGGCATCGGCACGGCGGCCCTCGTCGCGATGGGCTGCATCATGGTCCGCCAGTGCCATTCCAACACCTGCCCGGTGGGGGTGTGCACGCAGCGCCCCGATCTCCGCGCCAAGTTCGAGGGCACACCCGAGCGGGTGGTGAACCTCATGTCGTTCATCGCCGAAGAGGTGCGCGAGATCCTCGCCTCCTTGGGGCTGCGGTCGCTGCAGGAAGCGATCGGCCGCACCGACCTTCTGAAGCAGGTGAGCCGCGGCTCGGCCGATCTCGACGACCTCGACCTCAACCCGATCCTCGTGCGGGTGGATCCGGGTCCCTATCCGCGTCACTGCACGCTGGTGGGTCGCAACGAGGTGCCCGACACCCTCGATGCGCAGATGGTGAACGACGCCCGTCCGATGTTGGAGGACGGGGAGAAGATGCAGCTCCAGTACAATGTCCGGAACGTGCATCGTGCCGTCGGCACGCGGATGTCGGCGCACATCACGCGCCGCTACGGTATGGACCGGCTGCAGCCGGGCCACCTCACCGTGCGGCTGCGGGGCTCGGCCGGGCAGTCGTTGGGCGCTTGGGCCGTCCAGGGCCTCAAGCTCGAGGTGTTCGGGGATGCCAACGACTATGTCGGCAAGGGGCTCTCGGGTGGAACCATCGTGGTGCGCCCGCTGGTCTCCTCGCCACTCGTCGCGAGCCGGAACACCATCATCGGCAACACCTGCCTGTACGGGGCGACAGCCGGTCGGCTGTTCGCCGCCGGCCGGGCCGGCGAACGCTTCGCGGTCCGCAACAGCGGTGCCGTCACCGTGGTCGAGGGCTGCGGCGACAATGGCTGCGAGTACATGACGGGCGGTGTCGCCGTGATCCTCGGGCCGGTCGGCGACAATTTCGCCGCCGGCATGAGCGGGGGCATGGCCTATGTATGGGATCCCGAGGAACGCCTGGCCCAGCGGATCAATCCCGACATGGTGATCTTCCAGCGCCTCGAAGTCGATCACTACGTCGCGGAACTGCGCGCCCTGATCGAAGAGCATGCCCGGGAGACCGGCTCCGAGCTCGCCCGCCGCTTGCTGCACGACTTCGACGTCGAGCTCGGACGCTTCTGGCAGGTCGTGCCGAAGGAGATCCTCGACAAGCTCGCCGTGCCGGTTCGCCTCGAGCCGGCACCCGCCCTGCGCGCCTAGGGCGATCGCCGCTTTCAATCGGCGGAACGGGGGTCGAACAGGGCCTTGCGGATGTGGGCCAGGCGCGGCGGCTCCTCGGCCAGGAAGGGGAGCGGCCGCGTCTCGCGGATCGCCTCGAGGCCTAGCTTCGCGGCGAGCAGAGCGTTGCCGGCCCCCTGGCCGGCGCGTGCCGAAAGCGAAGCGAGGAGCGAGGCGCCGGCGTGTTCCAACGTCGCCTGGGTGACGAGGTCCGCCATGCCGGCCAGGGCGGCGTTGCGCAGGCAGTTGCGGAAGAGGGCGAGGCCGGCGGCGGGCCCGGGCGCCATGCCGTAGAGCAGTGCGATGGCCTTCAGCAGATGGAGCGTGCGCCACAGCACGACGAGGCCGTCCAGAAGGCCCAATGGACTCAACGCGGTGAGCAGGCCGATGTCGCGCGCGCTCTCGAGCACGAGCCGGTAGGCGCGCCGGTCGAGCGGGGCGAGAACCGTGCGCTCGAAGAGCACGAGCCGCTCGCCGTCGGCCAGAGCATCGCTCGCGCGCTCGCGAAAGGTCTCGACCGCCCGGCCGCTCTCACCCGGGCCCACGAGCTCTCGGGCGATCGCCTCGAGCAGCTTCGGCGCCTCGCCGTGCAGCTCGGAGCCCGCCAGCCGGGCGGCCCGATCCCGCAGCGCGGCGCGACGAGCGAGCCGGCGCACGTCGCGGACTTCGCGGCCGACGAGGGCGAGCGAGGCGGCCCCGACGAGCCCGAGAAGAGCCGCGAACGGCCAGCCGAGCCAGGGGCTTTCGGCCACCAGATCGCGGACGTAGAGGACCGATTGGAAAACGAGGAGCCCGAGGAGGCCGCCGAGGAGAAGAATGCCGGTCCGGCGCCGGTGTCCTCCGCGCGAATCGGCTGGCCGTTGCTCGACAGTGCGTGGCGGAGCGGGCTCGGTCTCCGGCAGAATGCGGGCCGCTGCGGGGTCGAGCTCGAAGGGCCGGAGAGCCGGGCGCCGCTGCTCGCTCATCGCAACTTGTCCCCGATCAGGAACTGCAGGGCCTGATCGAGCCGGATGTGCTGGCCGGGCTCGCCCGCTCGCAACCGCCGCGGCGCGAATTCCCGGAAGCGGAAACGACCGCTGGTCCAGTCCTCGGGCTCCGGAAGGCCCTCTGGGATCTCGCCCGGGAACAGCACCGTCTCGCGCGCCTCGTCCTTGAGCCTGCCCCGGACGCAGGACAGCACCTGGCCCTGGTGCTCCGTTCGTACCACGTCGGTGCAGCGCAGGGCCGCGATCGCCAGGAACTCGGGCTCGAGGCCTTCGAAGCGAGCCGTCCGTCCGGCCGGCGCCACCAAGAGCTGCAGGAGCTGGCGCAGGGCGGCGTGCTGCGAGGGCGCCACGTGATCGGCTTTGCTCGCCGCGAAGAGGAGGCGATCGATGCGCGGGGCGAAGAGCCGCCCCAAGAGCCCGGTGCGGCCGTAGCGGAAGCTCTCGCTCACGAGTGCGAGCGCCCGCTGCGTGTCGGCGAACTGGGCCGGGCCGAGGTTGAGGCAGGCGAGCAGGTCGACCAGCACGATCTGGCGATCGAACTGGCGAAAGTGCTCCTCGTAGAAGGCGCGGACGACCTCTTCGCGGTAGCGCTCGAAGGCCTCCATCACCGACGCCCGCAGGCTCCGTGGTCGGGTCGGGGCAGGGGGGAGCGGTGCGAACCGCAAGGCGGGCGAGCCGGCGAGCGGCCCGGGCGCCAGCAGGCGCCCGGGCTGGATCAGGGCCAACCCCAGCCGGCGCTGGCAATGCCGCAGATAGCCGGTATAGGCGGCCACCAGGCGATCGATCGCGGCCTCGTCCGGGGGACCCTCCTGGTCCAGCTCGCGCGCGATCCGCACCCAGCCTTCGGCCACCGCGCGTCGCGGCTCTTCGAAGGCGAGCTCCAGCGCCGTCTCGGAGAACCGCTCGAAGCTCGTCTCGAGCAGCGGAAGGTCGAGAAGCCACTCGCCGGGATAATCGACGATCTCGAGCGTGAGCTCCTGGATCGGTCGCAGGGCCCGCAGCCAGGTGTTGGTGGTGCGGAACCGCAGCCGGAGGCGGAGACGGGTCAGCCGCTCGGTGGCAGCGGGCCATTCGGGCGGATCCTTGCCGAGCGCGCTCGCGTATCGCTCGAAGGGGAAGGCCTCGCCCTCGCTCGGCGGCAGGAGGCGCGCCCCCAGATACCGACCCTCGTGCACCGCCTCCAGAAAGGGGAGGCCGCGCCCGTCGAGGAGGTGGTGGACGAGGGCGGTCGTGAAGACCGTCTTGCCGCTCCTTCGAAGGCCGGTGACGGCGAGCCGCAGATGGCGGTCGAACGCACGGTCGACGAGCTGGCCGACATCGTCGAGGAGCCCGCCGACCCAGCCCGGTTCACCGGCTGCGCCGCTGGGGGCGATCACCGCGGCTCAGGGCGCGATCGCGGCCGCACCCGGCCCGACGGGCCAGGGCCCGCCCGCCAGAAGGGCGGCCACCACGAGGAGCCCGGTGAGCCGGTTCATCCGGAAGCGGCGGATGCAGTCGCGAGGATCGTCGAGGTCGAGCGCACGGAGCTGGCGGGCGAGGCTCCAGGCGACGGCGGGCAGGAGGAGCCAGAACCCGAGATCCTTGCCGGCGAGCCATCCCGCGGCCGCGAGCAGGACGAGCATCGTCCCGTAGAACCCGACGAGCCAGTGCGGCGTCGCCTCGCCCAGGCGGAGCGCACTCGAGCGAACACCCACGAGGCGGTCGTCCTCCTTGTCCTGGTGCGCGTAGATCGTGTCGTAGCCGAGAGTCCAGGCGATACCGGCCGCATACAGCAGGAGCGCCGGGAGATCGAGCGTACCGGCGGTCGCGGTGTAGCCCACGAGGACTCCCCAGTTGAAGGTCACGCCGAGGACGGCCTGCGGCCACCAGGTGACCCGCTTCATGAGCGGGTAGACCACGATCAACGGCACGCTCCCCAAGCCCACGAAGACGGCGAGCGGCGGCAGCCGGAGGAGCACGAGCAGGCCCACGAGGCACTGGACGGCAACGAAGGCGAGGGCCTGGGCGACGCCCAGGCGGCCGGCCGCGAGCGGTCGGTTGCGGGTGCGCGCCACCCGGCGGTCGAAGTCGCGATCGAGGAGATCGTTGACGGTGCAGCCGGCCCCGCGCATCGCGATCGCGCCGATCGCGAAGAGCAACGCCAGGACCGGATCGAAGGCGGCGGGTGCCAGAGCCTGACCCCACCAACAGGGGAGCAACAGGAGCCAGGTTCCGATCGGTCGATCCCAGCGGGCGAGCATGGCGAGATCGCGCAGTCGCGGCGGCAGCCGGACCACCCAGCCGAGCTCCTGATCGGCGACCACGGCCTCGCTCGCTTGCCCGTGCATGGCCGTCCTTCTAGCGTCCGACGGCGGTCGGGCAAAGCGATGCGGCATCACGATCGGGCACCACGTCTCCACCTCGGCACTCCGCTCGTGGAAGGGGCGGTCGTCGAGCTGGACGCGCAGCAGGCGCACCGGCTCCGCCACGTGTTGCGCCTCGAGCCGGGTGCCACGGTGCGGCTGTTCAACGCGGCGAGTGGCGAGTGGCGAGCAGAGCTGCTCCGGCTCGACCGGCGCGGCGGCGAAGCGCGCCTCGGCGAACGGCTGCGGGCGCCGGCCGCCGAGCCTGGTCCCCGCCTGGCGGTCGCACCGATCCGAGCGAACCGGCTCGACTGGCTCGTCGAGAAAGCCGTCGAGCTCGGCGTCGCCTCTCTGGACCTCGTCGTGACGCGCCGCACGGTCGTGCGGGCCACCCGGAGCGATCGGCTGACGGCGGTCGCCACCGAGGCCGCCGAACAATGCGGGCGCCTCGACGTTCCCTCCATCCGTGAACCAGTCGAGCTCGGCCCCTGGCTGGCCGAGCTTCCCGCGGGCACCAACCTCGTCGTGGCCGACGAGACCGGCGGCGCGCCTCCGCTCGCGGCGTTGCGACGCCTGCTCGACGTCGTCTTGCTCGTCGGGCCCGAGGGCGGCTTCGCCCCGGAGGAGCGACGCCTGCTCGCCGAGCGTCCGGGCACCGTCCGTGTCGGACTGGGCCCGCGGATCCTGCGCAGCGAGACCGCAGCCCTCTACGTTCTGATGGCCGAGCGGCTCGCTCGGGAAACGGCCGTGCCGCCGAACGCCTGAGGGCCGGAGGGACGCACCGGGAGCGTTCCCTGCCTCGATCGTCCGCGCCGGCGCAGGTCGAGACTTGGCGACGCAGACGGAGGCGGCCAACGGAGGCCGAAGACGAGCCGACCGGGACGCTATTCGCCTCAGCCGGAAACGACGCCGAGGACGGCCGCGGGACGAGGCTGGGCCGTCGGCGGGACCTGGGCCGATGTGGTCGCCGTTCCCCGGAGAACCTCCTCGGGGTCCCCCGGCTTGCCGAGAAGGAAACCCTGGGCTTCGTCGCACCCGACACGGCGGAGGAGCTCGAGCTGGTCCGGCCGCTCCACCCCTTCGGCCACGATCGAGAGGCCGAGGGCGTGCCCCAAGCGGACGATCGCATCGACGATCGCGAGGGCCGTCGGGCCGGAACCGAGCTCGTTCGTGAACTGTCGGTCGATCTTGAGCTTGTCCAGCGGAAAGCGCTGAAGATAGGCGAGGGCCGAATAGCCCGTCCCGAAATCGTCGAGCGCGGTTCGGACGCCCAGCTGCCGCAGGCGTTCCAGGACGCGCGTCGTCTGCTCGAAATTGCGGATCAGGACCCCCTCGGTGACCTCGAGCTCGAGAAGGTGCGGGGGAAGCCCCGTGTCCTCGAGGGTGGCAGCGACCATGGCCTCCAGTCGCTCGACGACGGGTGGGGTCATGGAGATATTGACCGCTACTGGACAGGGTCGGCCGAGCGCCAGCCACGACCGGGCCTGCCGGCAAGCCGCGCGGAGCACCCATTCGGTCAGCGGAACGATCAGGCCCGTCTCCTCGGCGACGGAGACGAGTTGGGCGGCCGAGACCGGGTCCGGAGCCTGCGAATCGGGCCAGCGCAGGAGCGCTTCCCGCGACACCAGGCGTCTGTCCTGCAGTCGCAGGATCGGCTGGAACCGGAGGGACAGGGAACCGCGTTGCAAGGCGAGCTCGAGCGCGCCGGCCAGGCGATGGCGGAACACTTGTGCCGCGGCCAGCTCGCCGGAGAAGAACACGATGCTGCCGCGCGCTTGCTCCTTGGCCCGATAAAGGGCGATGTCGGCGTGCCGCAACAGTTCGTCGACGTCGCGACCGTGCTCCGGGGCGAGGGCGATGCCGACGCTCGCGCCGACCCGAAGCCGGCCCTCGGGCAGGACGATGGGCTGGGACAGGGA
>DAIOUO010000192.1:0-6790 GCA_036759485.1 Geminicoccaceae bacterium
GTGCTCGACGGCCGCCTCGAGCGCGCCGCCGCCACGGCCGAGATCGCGCGTCAGGTGCGGGCCTACGCCAAGCGGCAGCGGACCTGGTTCCGCCACCGGCTCGGCGAGCTCGAACCCTTGCCGGTCACGGGCGAGAGCGAGGGCCTCGCCGAGGTCCTGCTCCGGCGCTTCGAGCGGACGGTCGCGGCGACCGGCTGAGGCCTTTCGGCCTCAGAGATCGGCGTAGCAGACGACCTCGGCCGAGGCACCCGGATGGGTGACCGCTCCCTTGACCGCCGGGCCCACGAGCTGGGCGTATTTGTAGAGCGCACCGCTCGTGTAGATCGTGGCCGGCGGCTGCCAGGCCGCCCGCCGCCTGGCGAGCTCCTCGGCGGACAGCTCGACGTCGAGCGTGCCTTTCTCGGCGTCGATCGCGATGATGTCGCCGTCGCGCAACAGCCCGATCGGGCCGCCCACGGCCGCCTCGGGGCCGACATGGCCGATGCAGAAGCCGCGCGTGCCGCCCGAGAAGCGGCCGTCGGTGACGAGCGCCACCTTCTGGCCCATGCCCTGGCCGTAGAGGGCGGAGGTGACCGAGAGCATCTCCCGCATGCCGGGTCCGCCCCTGGGTCCCTCGTAGCGGATCACCAGGACCTCGCCCTCGCGGTAGTTGCGGGACTGGACCGCCTTCATGCAGTCCTCCTCGCAGTCGAACACGCGGGCGGGACCGCGGAAGACGAGGCTCTCGAGCCCGGCGATCTTGACGATCGCCCCCTCGGGTGCGAGCGAGCCCTTGAGCCCCACCACACCGCCATAGGGCGTGATCGGGTTCGTGATCGGTCGGACCACGTCCTGATCCGGATTCCAGCGGACATCGGCCAGGTTCTCGGCGATCGTCTTGCCGGTGACGGTGAGGCAGTCGCCGTGCAGATAGCCGCCGTCCAACAGCGCCTTCATAAGGAGCGGCACCCCGCCCGCCTGGGCGAGGTCGGCCATGACGTAGCGCCCACCCGGCTTGAGGTCGCCGATATAGGGGGTGGAGCGGAAGATCTCCGCCACCGCGTGGAGATCGAAGTCGATCCCCGCCTCGTGCGCGATCGCCGGTAGATGCAGCGCCGCATTGGTCGAGCCGCCCGAGCAGGCGACGATGCGGGCCGCGTTCTCGAGGCTCTTGCGGGTGACGATGTCGCGCGGGCGGATGCCCTTGGCCAGCAGCTGCATGACCGCCTCGCCCGAGGCCTCGGCCCAGCGGTCGCGCGCCTCGAGCGGTGCGGGGGTGCCGGCCGAGTAGGGAAGGGCGAGGCCGATCGCCTCGGAGACGCAGGCCATGGTGTTGGCGGTGAACTGGCCGCCGCAGGAGCCGGCCGAGGGGCAGGCGACCCGCTCGAGCTCCTCGAGCTCGGCATCGCTCATCGCCCCCACGGCGTGCTTGCCCACGGCCTCGAACACGTCGACCACGGTGACGTCCCGGCCCTTGTACTTCCCGGGCAGGATCGAGCCGCCGTACATGAAGACCGAGGGCACGTTGAGGCGGACCATGGCCATCATGACGCCGGGCAGGCTCTTGTCGCAGCCGGCGAGGCCGACGATCGCGTCGTAGCCGTGCCCGCGCACCGTGAGCTCGATCGAATCGGCGATCACCTCGCGCGAGACGAGCGAGCTCTTCATGCCCTGATGGCCCATCGCGATGCCGTCGGTCACCGTGATGGTCGTGAACTCGCGCGGCGTGCCACCGGCCCGGTGCACACCGCGCTTGACCGCCTGGGCCTGGCGGCCGAGGGCGATGTTGCAGGGGGCGGCTTCGTTCCAGGTCGTCACGACCCCGACGAAGGGCCGGGCGATGTCCTCCTTGGAGAGGCCCATGGCATAGTAGTAGGAGCGGTGCGGCGCGCGCTCGGGCCCGACCGTGCTGTGCCGGCTCGGCAGTTTGGACTTGTCGAACAGGGTGATCGCCATGGCCCTTCCTCCTCCCGACCGCGCGGCGGCGCGGACCATAGCCAGGGGGTCGGCGGCTGACCAGTGCGCCGCAGCGGTGCCCCCGGCACCGTCCTGCACGGCCGGCGGCAGCGCCGCCTCGGCGGGCTGCGGCTGCGAGGCGATCGCCGCGACCTTCACGGGCGAGGATCCGCGCTACCGGGCAGCACTCCTCGCCGTGGTCGCGATCAACGCCACGATGTTCCTCGTCGAGATTCTCGCGGGCCAGCTCGCCGGTTCGCGCGCCCTTCAGGCCGACGCGCTCGATTTCCTGGGCGACAGCCTCACCTACGGCCTCACGCTCTGGGCGGTGGCTCGCTCGCCCCGCACCCGGGCCAAGGCCGCGCTCGTGAAGGGCGCGAGCCTCTCGCTGATGGGGCTCTGGGTGCTGGGTGCCACGCTCTGGAGCGTGCTCGTGCTCGGGGTGCCCCGCGCCGAGGTCATGGGCGGCATCGGGCTCCTGGCGCTCGCCGCGAACCTGGGCTCGGTCCTCCTCTTGATGCGCTGGCGGGAGGGGGACGCCAACGTCCGCTCGGTCTGGCTCTGCTCGCGCAACGACGCGATCGGCAATCTCGCGGTGATCGCCGCCGCCGGTACCGTCGCCGCGACCGGCAGCGCCTGGCCCGATCTCCTGGTCGCCGCCGCCATGGCCGCCTTGTTCCTGCACAGCTCGACCCGGATCCTCTGGCAGGCACGAGGCGAACTCCGCGCCGCCGCGATCGGAGCGCCCGGGTCCCGTGCGGTCCTCGGCTGAGCCCGAGCCGGGTGCGCCCGCGGCCGGCGGCACCGGGCCGCTACCGCGCGCCCAGGGGCAGGGGCTCGTCTGGCTTCGCGCGCTCTGGCTCGCGCTCCGCCATCTGTTGCTCGAGGACGGGCTCGTGGTGGCGGGCTACGTCGCCTTCGCCGCGGTCTTCGCGCTCTTCCCGTTCGTCCTCGTGCTGCTGGCGCTCGCCGGCTTCTTCGGCCAGGGCGAGGCCGCTCGGGAATCGATCGCGCTCGCCCTCGACCTCGTCCCGCCCGAGGTGGCGGCCGTGCTGCGGCCGGTGATCGCCGAGATCCGCGGCGGCGCGCCGGCCGGGCTTCTGGGTCTCGGGATCCTGGTCTCGCTCTGGTTCGCTTCCTCGGGCATGGAGGCGATCCGGCACGTCCTCGACCGTGCCTACGGGGGCCGGGTGCGCCACAATGTCCTGCTCGCCCGGCTGCAGAGCCTCGTGCTCGTGGTGCTGGTCGCGGTCGCGATCCTGGTCGCCATGGTGGCCCTCGTGGGGGTGCCGCTCGTCCGCCGGCTCGTCGAATGGCTCAGCGAGCGCGACGTCATCGACCCCGGTGTCTATCTGGTCCTGCGCTACGGCCTCGGGCTCACCATGCTGCTCGGCTTGACCTTGACCCTTCACCTCGTCCTGCCGGCGGTGCCGCTGCGCCTTCCCGAGGTCCTGCCCGGCACCGTCCTCTCGGTGCTGCTCTGGGCGCTCGCGGCCGAGCTCTATTCGGCCTATCTGGCCTCGCTGCCGCCCTCCTACTCGGTCACCTACGGCAGCCTCGCCGGGATCGTGGTCACCCTCTTCTTCTTCTACATCTCGGCCGCGATCTTCATCTTCGGTGCCCAGTTCAACGGTGCGCTCCGCGAACTCCGCGGCAACCGCCGCCCCTGAGCCCGCCCGTCCGACCGCTCGACCGTCGCCTCGTCCTCCCGCACCGTGCCACGGCGAGGCTCTTCGACCGCAACCGCGCCCAAGTTCGCGCGAGGGGGCGGCGCGGGCCCGCGGCCCGGCAGTCTCCGTTGCCCGCCGATCACAGGGGGGCGAGGGAGCTCCGCCGCAGGCGGGAGCCTCGCGGTGGCCGCGCCTACGGTCCGACCGTGCGCCGTCGTCAACCGTCCCGCTTCGTGCTATGCGGCGGCCGGTCGGAATCGGGCGTGGCGGGATGGTCGAGCTGGTCCTCGTGGGCGGCGCAGGCGTGCTCGCGCTCGGCTCCTGGGCGGGGTTCGTCGAGCCGCGCCGCTTGCGGGTCGCCCGCTACGAGATCGACAGCCCGGGCTGGCCGGCCGGCCGTCTGCCGCTCCGCTTCGCGGTGCTCGGTGACCTGCACGCCGCTCGGCCGCACGTCACCGAAGCGAGGCTCGAGCGGCTCGTCGCCCGCATCCTCGCCGAACGGCCGGACCTCGTGCTGCTGCCCGGCGACTTCCTCGCGAACCGCACCGCCTTCGTTCGCCCGCTGCCGGCCGCGACCATCGCCCGCGCCCTCGCACCGCTCGCCGCCGCGGCCCCGACCCTCGCAGTGCTCGGCAACCACGACCATGCCGAGGGGGGCGGGCGCGAGATCGCCCGGCGGCTCGAGGCGGCCGGCATCGCCGTGCTCGAGAACGAGGTGGTGGAGCTCGAGCTCGCCGGCGGCCCGCTCCAGATCGCCGGCCTGGGCTGTGCGGTGAGCCGGCGGGCCGATCTGCCGGCGGTCCTCGCCCGGCTCGACCCGGAGCGGCCTTGCTTGATGTTGAGCCACGTGCCGGACGCCGTCGCCTACCTGCCCGACCACGTCCTCTTGACCGTCTCGGGGCACACCCACGGTGGCCAGGTCCGGCTGCCGGGGTTCGGGCCGCTGCTCACCATGAGCGCCTTGCCGCGCCGTTTCGCTCGCGGCCACCATCGGATCGGCCGGCGCCATCTGCTCGTGACCTCGGGGGTCGGGACGAGCGCGCTGCCGGTCCGCCTCGGCGTGCCGCCCGAATACGTCGTCGCGACCGTCCGCTCGGCGGTCGAGGAGCCGCCCGCGGCGTCGGCCCTCCGGCCGGCGCGGGCCCCGGCCCGAGCGGGGTGAAGGGAGGAGCCGCCATGCGTCGCCACTGGAACCCGTCGGGGATCGCCGCCCCGGTCGCCCGCTACAGCCACGCCGTGCTCGTGAGCGACCATCGCCGCCTGCTGGCGGTCTCGGGCCAGCTCGGCATCGCCCCGGACGGGACGATGCCCGAGGGCTGCGAGGCCCAGGCGCGGCTGATCTTCGCGGCGCTCGACCGCTGCCTCGCCGAGGCCGGCATGGGACGCCGCCACGTGGTCCGGCTCAACACCTATCTGGTCGACGTCGCCGACCGGGCCGCCTTCATGGCGGTGCGCGACGCCTGGGTCGCCGACCCGCCGCCCGCCTCGACGCTGGTCGTGGTCAAAGAGCTCGTCCGCCCCGAGGCGCGGGTCGAGGTCGAGATCCTCGCCGCGGCCTGAGCGGGGTGCGCGTCCTCCACCTCTACTGCCACCCGCTCGAAGAGAGCTTCCACGCCGCGATCCGCGCCGCGGCCGGCGAGGGCCTCGCGCGCGCCGGTCACGAGGTCGATCTTCTCGACCTCTACGCCGAGGGCTTCGACCCCGTGCTCTCGGCCGAGGCGCGCCGGCGGTACCACGACACGAGCCGCAACCGGGCCGGGCTCGAGGGTCAGATCGAGCGGCTCTTGCGGGCGGAAGCGCTGGTCGTCCAGTTCCCGACCTGGTGCTTCGGCCCGCCCGCGGTGCTCAAAGGCTACTTCGACCGGGTGCTGATGCCGGGAGTGGCCTTCGACCTCTCCGACCCGGCCCGGGTGCGACCGCTGCTCGGCAATATCCGGAGCATCACCGGGATCGTGACCTACGGCCGCGATCGGCTCACCGCACTCTGGATGGGCGACCCGCCGCGCAAGATCGTGACCCGTTACCTGCGTTGGTTCGCGGCCCCCGGAGCCCGGGTGCGCTATCTGGCGCTCTACCACATGAACACCGCGGACGCGGCGCGGCGGCAGCGCTTCCTCGCCCGGGTGCGGGACGAGCTCGCCCGCCTCTGACCGGTCGATCGGCCGGTCAGGGGGCGAGGCAGTAGGAGGGCAGGGGATAGAGCCGGCCGATCGGCGCGCCGCGGGCCGCCGCCGAGCGTTCGAGGTCGGCGTAGCGGCCACCCGAAAAACGCGGGCAGTCGCGCGCGAGGCCGGCCGCCACGAGCGCCGCCCCGAGATCGCGGCCGTCGACCCTGCAGACCGCCACGATCCGCCCGCGCGTGCGGGTCCCGTCGGGGGCGCAGGCAACCGACCGGCCGGACACCAGCCGGACCAAGGCGTCGCGCGACTCGCGGCCGAGCGGCTCGCCGAGTTCGGGGGCGGCCACACCCTGCAGGCGCACCGCGACGCCCTCGAGCTCGATCGTGTCGCCGTCGCGGATCTTCTCGACCGGGCCGGAAAAGACCGAGGCCGCGACCGGTCGCGGACGCGGTTCGCCCGTAACCCGACCGGCGGCGCCGAACAGGCCCGCCGTCACCGCGACGGCCAACCCGGCGACGATCGCGGGCCGGCGGATGCGCCGTACCGACATGGGCGTGATCTCCCTGTCGGCACTCTAGCGTTCCTCGGGTCCGCTGCGACAGCCGATGCCCGCAAAAGTGTAACCGGGTACCGCTCCGGCTCGCGTCGGACGCGTGCGACCCCGACTCGCCGAGGCGGGGCCCCACCGATGGACCCGCAGGTGGACGCCGCAGGGGCCGAACCGGAATCCGACGGCGGGGATCCGTGCCCCGGCCCGTGGCGTCTTCCACTCTCGGATCACGGTTCGGAACGGGGCGCCCGAGAGCCCACTCCGTCCTCGAGCCGCGGTCGTTCGGCCGGTCGCGCCGTGCCCGCGGCATCCGCCGCCCCGGCCTCGGCGGGAGGAGAGCGGAACCGGTCGCGCACGGTGCGTGCCGCTTCGAGGCGCACCGGTCCGGGCGGGAGGAAGCGAGGGCCTCGCGCGCCGGGCAGGTCGCACGGATTCGGCCGGTGCTCTTCGACGAGCAGGAGGTGTCTCGCGTGCCGGGGAGGTGGGCTCGAGAGCCGGGCCGATCGGACCGAGAA
>DAIOUO010000193.1:0-1358 GCA_036759485.1 Geminicoccaceae bacterium
GGTCGGTGGTGGCGGGGGCGCCGGGCTCGCGCGGCGGCACGGGCGGGCGGCGCTGCGCCTGCTCGAGTTTGCGCTGGATCGCGGTCAGCAGCCGCAGGCCCTTCCAGGCGGCGACGATCACGAGCAGGACGACCAGGATCTTGCCGACGCTCACGGTGAACATGCGCTCTCCCCCGCTCAGAGCCCGAGCCGGGCCCGAAGCGCCCGTTCCTCGAGCAGGGCCAGCCCCTCGGCCATCGCCTCGGCCGCGAACGCGCCGAGCCCGAGCCGCGCGAGGAGGCGCGGCCGTTGCGGGTTGACGAGACGGATGCGGACCCCCGGGCCGAAACGCTCCTCGAGGGTAGTATGGAGCTCGCCGAGCCCGTCGGCGAGGCCGATCGCCACCGCCCGGGCACCGGTCCAGACCCGGCCGTCGAACAGCTCCTCCTCCGGAGCCCGGAGCCGACCGGCCCGCCGCTCGCGAACCTGCTCCTTGAACCGCTCGTGGATGTCGCCCTGCAGCTCGGCCAAGAGTGCCAGATCCTCCGACCGCTCGGGGCGGAACGGGTCGAGGAAGCTCTTGCGGGTTCCGGCGGTGTGGACCCGGCGCTCGATGCCGAGCCGCTCGATCGCCCGGTCGAAACCGAAGCCGGCGGCGATCACGCCGATCGAGCCGACGATCGAGGCCGGATCGACCAGGATCTCGTCGGCCGCCGTGGCGAGCCAGTAGCCGCCCGAGGCGGCGACGTCCTCGACGAAGGCGAAGACGGGTCGACGATGGCGGTCGGCCAGCGCACGGATGCGCCCGGCGATCAGGGCCGACTGCACGGCCGAGCCGCCCGGGCTGTTGATCGAAAGCGCCACCGCCGGCGCGCGACGGACGGCGAAGGCCCGCTCGATCGCCCGCTCGAGGCCCGCGAGGGTGAGGCCGGCGCCCCGCACCGGCAGGCTGCCGATCAGGCCCGCGAGGCGGATCACCGGTACCGGGGGCGGGCGCCGCCAGAAGGCCCAGATCGGGCGTGGCACGGGCGGCGTCGAGCTCACCATGGGATCGGCCGGGCTCCGCGCAGGACGGCTTCGGCGGCCTCGGTATAGGACCCGTCCGAGCGGTGCAAGACGAGCCCGGGCAGGAGCCGGGCCGGGCCGCGTCGGCCCTTGCGGGCCCGGACCAGGACCCGGCGGGCCGGCTCGCCCTCCCGCGGCCAGAGCGGCAAGACCGTGATCTCCCCGGTCCGCGCCGAAATCGCGGCCAAGAGCTCGGGCAGACGGTCGGCGCGGTGGACGAGGACGATGTGGCCCCCCTGAGCGAGCCGGGCGAGGCAGGCCGCGACCCAGCGCGGGAGATCGGCCGATTCGATCCGCGCCGCGGCGCGGCCGGG
>DAIOUO010000193.1:1368-6774 GCA_036759485.1 Geminicoccaceae bacterium
GTGCTCTCCGAGCCCGTGCTGGCGGCCCGGCTGGCGGCCGGGGCGCGCGCCCGGCCGGGCTCGAGGAAGGGCGGGTTGCTCATCACCCAGTCGAAGGGCTCGCGGCGCAAGTCGGCCGGGGGTGCCACGAGATCGCCCTCGACCAGCCGGATCCTCGAGGCGAAGCCCGCCAGCTCCACGCTCGCCCGAGCGAGCCGCAGCGCTTCGGGGTCGCGCTCGATGCCGACGATCGCGAGCTCGGGGAGCCGAGCGGCGAGGCAGAGGGAGGCGGCGCCGGTGCCGCAGCCGGCATCGAGCACCCGCTCGCCCGCGGCGGCGCCGACCGCGGCGGCGAGCAGCACGGGGTCGATCGCCGCCCGATAGCCGCGGCTCGGCTGGAACAGCCGGACCCGGCCGCCGAGCAAGGGGTCGAGCGTCGCCGCCGGCGGATGGAGCGGGACGGCTCCCGGCGCGGGTGGTGTGGTGGACGGGGTTTCCCGCATGCGGTGACCGGTCGGGTTTGCGCGAGTCGGGCGCGGCGTGTAATCAGGCCGCCGAAGCAAGATGGCCCGGCCGTGCCACCGGGTCGAGGGAGACGCCTCTTGGCGGCACCAGCAGCGCGGCGCGACGAGCCGGAACGGTCGGCACTTGAAGCGGCCCAGGCGCTCGTCCGCGACGATCTCGACCGCGTCAACCGGTTGATCCTGGAGCGGCTGCAGAGCCAGGTGCCGCTCATCCCCGAGCTCGCTCGGCATCTCATCGTCGCCGGCGGCAAGCGGATCCGGCCGATGCTCACCCTGCTCACGGCGAGGCTCTGCGGCTATACGGGCGAGCATCACGTGGCGCTCGCGACCGCGGTCGAGTTCATCCACACCGCCACCCTCCTGCACGACGACGTGGTCGACGACAGCGATCTGCGGCGCGGCAAGGCGACGGCGAACGCGGTCTGGGGCAACAAGGCGCCCGTGCTGGTGGGCGACTTCCTCTTCAGCCGGGCCTTTCAGCTCATGGTGGGCGTCGGCAATCTCGAGGTGCTCGGGATCCTCGCTCGGGCGAGCGCCGTGATCGCCGAGGGCGAGGTCCTCCAGCTCGTGACCGCCAACGACACGGCGACCAGCGAGGAGGCCTACCTCGAGATGATCGCCGGCAAGACCGCGGCACTGTTCGAGGCGGCCTGCGAGGTGGGCGCGGTCGTGGCCGGTCGACCGGCGGCCGAGGTCCGCGCGCTCGCGACCTACGGCCGCGCGCTCGGCATCGCCTTCCAGCTGGTCGACGACGCGCTCGATTACGCCGCCCGCGAGGCCGAGCTCGGCAAGGCGGTGGGCGACGATTTCCGCGACGGCAAGATCACGCTGCCGGTGCTCGTGGCCTTCGCCAAGGGCGACGAGGCGGAGCGGGCCTTCTGGCGGCGAACCCTCGAGCGGGTCGAGCAGGACGAGCGCGATCTCGCCGAGGCGCAGCGCCTCTTGGCCCGGCACCGGGCGATCGAGGCGACGCTCGAGCGGGCCCAGGCCTATGGACGGGCCGCCCGCGAGGCGCTCGCCCCCTTCCCGCGCGGGAAGGTCAAGGAGGCGCTTCTGGGCCTGGTCGATTTCTGTATCCACCGGGCCTATTGAGGCGAGCGGACGCGGCCTTCGTCTTCGGACTTGCGAGCCGGGCGAAGCCCGACTATCTCCTCGGCCGACCCCGGTCGGAGTGTAGCTCAGCCTGGTAGAGCACTGCTTTCGGGAGGCAGGGGTCGCGTGTTCGAATCACGCCACTCCGACCATCTCTGCCCTTCCCTTCCGCCCGGAACCCGCGATGCGCTGGCTGGACTGGTTGCCCTTCGGCCGGGTGCCGGAGGTGGCGCCTCGGGAGCTCGCCGAACGGCTCGGCCGTCCCGACGCGCCCGTGGTGATCGACGTCCGCACCGCCGCCGAGGTGGCGCGCGGCACCGTGCCCGGGGCGCGGCACGTGCCCGTCCACGAACTCGCCGCACGGCTCGACGCCCTCGGTCTCGAACAGGGCTGCGAAGTGGTGGCGGTGTGCGAGAGCGCGCACCGATCGATCCCGGCCGTGCGGCTCTTGCGCGAGCGAGGCTTCCGCGCCGCCCAGCTCGCCGGCGGTATGGCGGCGTGGCGCCGCGCCGGGCTGCCGGTCGAACGGCCGGAGGGATCCCGAAGCCTCAGCCCGTGACGGTCCAGGTCGGCGCCCGGCGCATCACGGTCGCGAGATCGAGGCCCGGCTCGCGCGCCCGGGCCGCTTCGCCCTGCGCCCGCAGCGCCCGCTCGAAGCTCGTGGAAGCCGGATCGGCGTAGAGCACGCCGAGCGCCACGGGCATGGGCGGCTCGAGCGCCGCCAAGAGGGTCGCGAGCGTCCGGTCGCGCTCGTCGTGGACGAGCACCCCGGCCGCTCGCCAGCCCTCGGAGCCGACCTCGACCACCTCGAGGCCGACCCGCTCGCGGGCCGCCCGCAGGCCCCGGCGGCCGTCGGCGAACAGGAGGGGCTCGCCGTGGCGCAGCAGGAGCCGGGCCTCGGCGGCGTGCGCCTTGTCGGTCAGGTGCGACCAGGCGCCGTCGGCGTAGATCACGCAGTTCTGCAGGATCTCGACCATCGCCGCACCCGGATGGTCGTGAGCGCGCACGAGGATCTCGGGCAACAGCTTCTGCTGGATGTCGATCATCCGGGCGACGAAGCGGGCCCCCGCCGAAAGCGCGAGCGAGCAGGCCGAGAGCGGCCGTTCGACCACGCCCAGGGGGGTGGAGCTCGTGCGCGTACCCACGGGCGTAGTCGGCGAGGCCTGACCCTTGGTGAGGCCGTAGATCTCGTTGTTGAGGATCAGGATCACGAGATCGACGTCGCGCCGCAGGGCGTGCACGAGATGGTTCGTGCCGATCGCCAGCATGTCGCCGTCGCCGCCCACGACCCAGACGTCGAGCTCGGGCCGGGCGAGCTTGATGCCGGTGGCGAGCGCCGGTGCCCGACCGTGGATGCCGTGGAAGCCGTAGGTCGCGAGATAATGGGGGAAGCGGGCGGCGCAGCCGATGCCGGAGACGAACACGGTCCGGTCGGGATCGGCGCGGAGCTCGGAGAGCGCCTTCTCGACCGCCTTGAGGACCGCGTAGTCGCCGCAGCCCGGGCACCAGCGGACCTCCTGGTCGGAGGCGTAGTCCTCGGGCCGCAGCCGGCCGGGTGCGGGGATCGCGCTCACGGAGCCTCCTCGAGCCGGGCCTCGATCGCCTGGCCCAGCTCTTCGACGGTGAACGGCCGGCCGGTGACCTTCGAGAGCGGCTCGGCCGGAACCAGGAGCTCGGCGCGCAGGAGTGCGGCGAGCTGGCCCGTGTTCATCTCGGGCACGAGGATGCGCTCGAAGCCGGCCAGGAGGGCGCCGAGCCCGCGCGGCAAGGGCCAGAGGTGGCGCAGATGGAGATGCGCCACGTCGCGGCCGCGGGCGCGGGCGGCGGCGACCGCATCGGCGATGGGCCCGTAGGTGCTGCCCCAACCCACGAGCACGAGCCGGTCGGTCGGATCGCCCTGCTCGAGCGCGGCGGGCGGGATGTCGTCGGCCACTTTGAGGACCTTGTCGCGCCGGGCCGCGGTCATGCGCGCGTGGTTGGCCGGGGCGTAGGAGATGGCGCCCGTCTCGAAGTCGCGCTCGAGGCCGCTGATCCGATGCGCGAGGCCCGGCGTCCCGGGCGGGACCCAGGGCCGAACGCCGCGCTCGTCGCGGCGGTAGGGTCGGAAGCCCTCGCGGGTGGAATGGAAACGGACCGGGAAGGCGGGCTCGGCGGAGAGCTCGGGGATCCGCCAGGGCTCGGCCGCATTGGCGAGGAAACCGTCGGCCAGGAGCAGGACGGGCGTCATGTGGTGGACGGCGAGCCGCACCGCTTCGCGCGCCATCGCGAACCCGTCGGCCGGGGTGGCCGCGGCCAGCACGACGAGCGGGGTGTCGCCGTTCCTGCCCCAGACGGCCTGGAGGAGGTCGGACTGCTCGGTCTTCGTGGGCATGCCGGTCGAGGGGCCGGCGCGCTGGACGTCGATCACGACGAGCGGCAGCTCGACCGCGACCGCGAGCCCGAGCGCCTCGGTCTTGAGCGCCATGCCGGGCCCCGAGCTCCCGGTGACACCCAGGGCACCGGCATAGGAGGCACCGATCGCCGCGGTGACGGCGGCGATCTCGTCCTCGGCCTGGAAGGTCGTCACGCCGAGCCCGCGCAACCCCGCGAGCAGGTGGAGGAGGCCCGAGGCCGGGGTGATCGGGTAGGAGGCGTAGAGCAGCTCGAGCCCGGCGTCGCGCGCACCCGCCAAGAGGCCGAAGGCGAGCGCCTCGAGGCCGTTGACCGTGCGGTAGGTGCCGGGCGGCAGGCTCGCCCTGCCGACCGTGAAGGCGGGGATCGCGAGTTCGGAGACCTCGCCGAACACGTGCCCGGCGGCGAGCGCCGCGCGGTTGGCGGCCAGAAGCGCGGGCTCGCCCGCGAAGCGCCGCTCGAGCCAGGCCTCGACCGAGCGAGTGTCGCGGTCGTGCATCCAGAGGACGAGGCCGAGTGCCCAGAAGTTCTTGGCGCGGCCGGCCTCGCGGGCGCTCACGCCGGTCCCGGCCACGGCCTTGCGGGTGAGCTCCTCGATCGGGATCTCGAGCACGCGAAAGGCGGCGAGCGTGCCGTCCCTGCGCGGGTCGTTCGCGAAGCCCGCGCGCTCGAGCCCGCGTTTGCCGAAACTGCCCGGGTCGAGGATCACGAGGGCGCCGGGCCGCAGGTCGGGGAGATTGACCCCCAGGGCCGCCGGGTTGAGTGCGACCAGCACGTCCGGCCGGTCGCCGATCGTGTGCACGCGATGGTCGGCGATGTGGATCTGGAAGGACGAGACGCCGAAGGTCGTCCCGGCCGGCGCGCGGATCTCGGCCGGGAAGTCGGGGAAGGTCTCGAGGTCGGAACCGGCGAGCGCCGTGGCGAGGGCGAGCTGGCCGCCCGCGACCTGGATCCCGTCGCCGCTGTCGCCGGCCAGGCGCACGACCACACTCGTGCGCCGCTCGCGCGACCGCGCCGGTGCGGCGCCCGTGGCTGCGGCCGTCTCGAGCTCGGCCATGGATCCCCCTGCGTGCTTCGTCGACCCGAGACAGCATCGAGGCTGCCCGCCCCGATCGCAAGGGAAAGAGGGTCGCGGACCGGTGCCGCGGCCCGAGGATCGAGGAACCGGAGGCCGGTCCCTTCGAAGTCTCGAAGGTTGCGACTGGCAGAGGCGACATCCCGGGCCGCGACCGCCCCCGCGATCGGGAGATCGCGGCCCTCGATCGAGCGGCCCCGGCCGCGCAGGACGGCCCGGATCGTCGCGGTGCGCTCGGCCGCGGTCCGGTCGACGGGCGACACGAGGCCGCCCGGATCCTCGTCGAGGACCTCCCCGAAGACCGGCTGCAGCGCTCGTCGCCAGGGGGAAAGCGGCGACGAGCGC
>DAIOUO010000194.1:0-6669 GCA_036759485.1 Geminicoccaceae bacterium
CCCTCGACCCCCGGCACCGGCCGCGGCGAGGGGGAAGCCTCGACCGGCGGGCCGCGCATCCGGATCGACAACGGCCGGCTGCACGGCTCGATCGCGCTCACCGGCGCGCGCATCGACGACGTCACCCTCGCCGACTATCACGAGAGGCCGGACCGGAGCTCGCCCGAGATCCGCATCCTCTCGCCCGTCGGAACCGGCCATCCCTATTTCGCCGAATGGGGCTGGGTCGCCGCCACGCCGGGCGTCGCGGTGCCCGATTCGCGCACCCTCTGGCAGGCCGAGACCGACCGGCTGGCCCCCGAGCGGCCGGCCCGGCTGCGGTTCGACAACGGCCAGGGCCTCGTCTTCGGCAAGACCTTCGAGGTCGACGGCGACTTCATGATCAGTGTCCGCCGCACCGTCCGCAACGACGGGAGCGAGCCGGTCACCCTCTACCCCTACGGCCTCGTGAGCCGCTGGGACACCCCGCCCACCATGGGCTTCTACATTCTCCACGAGGGTCCGCTCGGTGTCCTCGACGGCACCCTGCACGAGATCGACTACGACGATCTCAAGGGCGGGAAGGCGCAAGAATTCGAGAGCAGGGGCGGTTGGCTCGGCATCACCGACAAATACTGGCTCGCGGCGCTCGTCCCGCAGCAGGACCGCAAACTGACGGCCACCTTCCGCTGGGTGCCGATCGACGGCCGCGACCGCTACCAGGTCGATTTCCGCGGTGAGCCGGTCGTCGTCGAACCGGGCCGTACCGTCGAACTGGTCGACAGGCTCTTCGTCGGCGCCAAGGAGGTCGACAAGCTCGATCGCTACGGCGAGATCTACGGCATTCCACTGTTCGACCGGGCCGTCGATTTCGGCTGGTTCTATTTCCTGACGAAGCCGATCTTCCATATCCTCCACTTCTTCTACAAGTGGACCGGTAATTACGGGATAGCGATCCTGCTGCTCACGCTCCTGGTCAAGATCGCCTTCTTCCCGCTCGCCAACAAGTCGTACCGGGCGATGAGCCACATGAAGCAGCTGCAGCCCGAAATGATGCGGCTGCGCGAGCTCTACGCCGACGACAAGGTCAAGATGAACCAGGAGCTCATGGCGCTCTACAAGCGGGAGAAGGTCAACCCGATGGCCGGCTGCCTGCCGGTCGTCGTCCAGATTCCGGTGTTCTTCGCGCTCTACAAGGTCCTGTTCGTCAACATCGAGATGCGGCACGCGCCGTTCTTCGGCTGGATCAAGGACCTCTCGGCGCCGGATCCGACCAGCATCTTCAACCTCTTCGGCCTGTTGCCGTTCGATACCCCGGCCTTCCTCACCATCGGCGTCTGGCCGATCCTCATGGGCGGCACCATGTGGCTGCAGCAGCAGCTCAACCCGCAGCCGGCCGACCCGATCCAGGCGCGCGTGATGAACCTCTTGCCGATCTTCTTCACCTTCCTGTTCGCGACCTTCCCGGCCGGGCTCGTGATCTACTGGACCTGGAACAACCTGCTCTCGATCGGCCAGCAGTGGCTGATCATGAAGCGGATGGGGGTCAAGCCGGGCTGAGCGCGAGCGGGGGAGGGGTCGCGTGAGCGGCGTCGCCGAGCCCGAGATCGAGGCGGCCGCGCTCGAGGCCGGGCGGCTCCTGTTCGCCCGGCCCGCGCGTTTTCTCCTGGGCGTGGCCCGGCTCGACCAGCTGCCGCCCCAGGGGCCGCCCGAGATCGCCCTCGCCGGCCGCTCCAACGTCGGCAAGAGCTCGCTCCTCAACGCGCTCGTGGGCAGGAGTGGCCTCGCCCGGACCTCCGACACGCCGGGCAGGACGCGCGAGCTCAATTTCTACGATCTGTCGGGCCGCCTGCTGCTCGTCGACATGCCGGGCTACGGCTACGCCCGCGCACCCAAGGCCGTGGTCGAGGCCTGGACCGAGCTCGTCTTCACCTATCTGCGCGGTCGTCCGGGCCTCGCCCTCTGCTGCCTCCTGATCGACGCCCGCCACGGCGCGAAAGCGAGCGATCTCGAGACCATGCGCCTTCTCGCCCGGGCCGCGGTCCCCTTCCGGGTCGTGCTCACCAAGGCCGATCTCCTGCGCCCGACGGCCCTCGCCGAGCGGGTCGCCGAGCTGCGCGAGCTCCTCGCCCGCAAGCCCGGGGCGCTGCCCGAGCCGATCGCCACCTCGGCCCGCACCCGCCTCGGCATCGAGCGGTTGCGCGCCGATCTCGCCGCCCGTGCCGCCCCCCTCGTCGGAGAGCCCGCATGAGCCAGGACAGCCCGCCGCCCGACATCCAGCGGATCGCCATGACGCTGATCGAGGCGCTGCCCTACATGCGGCGCTATCGGGGTGCCGTCATGGTCGTCAAGTACGGCGGCCACGCCATGGGCGACGAGCGGGTCGCGGCCGACTTCGCCCGCGACATCGTGCTCCTCAAGCAGGTCGGCATCCATCCCGTGGTGGTCCACGGCGGCGGGCCGCAGATCAAGGCGATGCTCGACCGGCTCAAGATCCAGTCGAGCTTCGTCGACGGTCTGAGGGTCACCGACGCCGCCACCGTCGAGGTGGTGGAGATGGTCTTGGCCGGCCGCATCAACAAGGAGATCGTCACCGCCATCCAGGCGGCCGGCGGGGTGGCCGTCGGCCTCTGCGGCAAGGACGGCAGGCTCATCGAGGCGACCAAGCTCACCCGCACGCGCAAGGACCCGGGCAGTGCCATCGAGCAGGTGGTCGATCTCGGCTTCGTGGGCGAGCCCACCCGTGTCAACACCCACGTCCTCGACGTCCTGACCCAGAGCGACATCGTCCCCGTCATCGCCCCGATCGGGGTCGGCGTCGACGGCCAGACCTTCAACATCAACGCCGATACCGCGGCCGGCGCCGTCGCGGGTGCGCTCAAGGCCCGCAAGCTCCTCATGCTCACCGACGTCCGCGGCGTGCTGGACGCCGACAAGCGCTTCGTCGCCACGCTCGATGCCGGCACCGCCCGGGCCTGGATCCGCGACGGCGTGATCTCGGGCGGCATGATCCCCAAGGTCGAAACCTGCCTTTCCGCGGTCGAGCAGGGGGTCGAGGCGGCGGTGATCCTGGACGGTCGCGTGCCGCACGCGATCCTGCTCGAGCTCTTCACCGCGGGCGGCTTCGGCACCCAGATCGTCCGCGCGGGCTGAGCCGCGCGGCGCCGCCACCGCTCATTCGCGCAAGCTCAGGATCCAGGCGGCGAGCTCGGCCCGTTGCCGGTTGCCGAGCGGCGGTGGCGGCATGTCGGGGTGCGGGGGCGCGAGCAGTCGGTCGGCGAGCGCCCGCGCGTCGCTCCAGCGCCGGGCGATCGCGGCGAAGCCCGGCACCCCGTCCGGCACCGGTCCCCGCTCGAGGCCCGGGACCAGATGGCAGTTCGAGCAGAGCTCGACGGCGAGCGCCCGGCCGGCCGCGGGAGCGGCCGGCTGCGCCGCGGCCGTGCCCGCACCCAGGAGCCCGAGCACCACGATCGAAACGCGGATCCGCACCTCGCCACCCCCGCTCGACCGACCCGCGGCACCTCTCGCACGCGGGCGGCGCGCCGTCGAGCGGGCTCAGAGGCTCCGGCCGTCGCGCCGGCGCTGCAGCTCGACCCAGTCGATCCGCCGCAGCGCCGGTGTCTGGATGTCGCCGCGGCGCAGGCCGATGTCGCGGAGCTGCGCGTCGCTCAGCGCAAGCAGCGCCCTCCGGGCCCGATGCTCGGCGAGCGCCCGCCCCAGGGCACGGGCGAACCGGCGCAAGAGCCCGACCGGCCGCGAGCCGGCCGGGGCGGTGGGCCAGGAGAGGCGGAAATCGCGGATCGAGGCCATGCTCGGCCCTCCGTTCGGTTCGCTCGCGAAGGTGGCCTCTTCCCTTCGATCGCGCCAACGAATAGTGTTGACTGGAGCGATCAAGAATCGTGATGGAGCTGGCGATGCTCGACCCCGATCTGCTCGCGAGCTTCGTGGCGGTGGCCGAGGCCGGCGGCTTCAGCGAGGCGGCGGCGCGCGTCCATCGCACCCAGTCGGCCGTGAGCATGCAGATCAAGCGGCTCGAGGAGCGGCTCGGACGGACGCTGTTCGAGCGCTCCGCCCGGGGTGCGACCTTGACCCCGGCGGGCGAGCTCCTCCTGCCGCACGCCCGCGCGATCCTGCGGGCGCATCGCGAGGCACTCGCGCTCTTCGAGCGGGACGCGGTCCAGGGGCGAGTGGTGGTCGGTGCCCCCGACGATTATGCCGCGACCTTTCTGCCCGCGAGCCTCGCCCGCTTCGCCGACACGCATCCCAAGGTCGAGGTCGAGCTCCTGGTGGCCCCCTCGGCCGAGCTCGTGCCGGCGCTCGCCCGGCCGGACGGCCCCGATCTGGCGCTCGTGACGGCGGGCTCGGGCGAGCGCGCGGCAGCGATCCTGCGCCGCGAGCCGCTCGTCTGGGTGGCGGCCGAGGGTCACGTGCTCGCCCGCCGCGATCCCTTGCCGCTCGCCCTCTTCCATCCGGGCTGCGCCTTCCGGACAGCGGCCCTCTCGGCCCTCGCCGAGGCCGGCCGGCGCTATCGGATCGCGTATACGAGCGTGAGCCTTTCGGGCGTGATCGCCGCGGTGAAGAGCGGTTTCGCGGTGGGCGTGATGTTGCGGGCGAGCCTCGTTCCGGGCCTCTCGGTGCTCGGGCCGGCCGACGGCCTGCCCGAGCTGCCCGCGATGGCGATCGCGCTGGTCCGCGCGGAGGGCCGCCGCAACGGGGCCGCCGAGGCCCTCGCCCGGCACCTCGCCGCCACCCTCGCCGCCGCCCCGACGCTCGCTGCGGCTTGAGGCCGCGCGCTCGAAGGAAGCTCGTCTCGCCGAGCTCGCCGACGAACTCGGCCCTGGCCGGGTTCGGGATCGCGACCTCCTGGACGTCGGCGGTCCCGTCGAGGTCGACGACGGGGAAGCTCGCATCGTGAGCGCGAAGTCACCGTGGCGTTCGTCGTGGCCCTCGCCCCCGTCGAGAAGGTCGTCGCCGGAGGCGTCGTCGAAGACGATCGAGAAGTCGCCGATCCGAGTGCCGTCGCCGGCCGCGCCGAAGAGCGTGTCGTCGCAGCCCTGGGCGTCGTCGCGGCCCCCGTCCGCGGCGCCGTGCAGCCATTCGTTGCCGTCCCCACCCTGCAGACGTCGTTCCTGCAGGCGGCCGTGTCGTCCGTGGTGACGGCGTCGCCCGAGAGGCCGTCGACGCCCACCTCGCCCGGCAGCCGGGCGCCGGCGCCGCGACTCTTGCCGGGCATGCTGCTGCCGTCGCCGATCGACCGATCGTCACCGACACCGCCGAGCCCCTGGTCCGCCGTGCCGACGGCGTCGCCGACGCGCGGGTCGTCGCCGGTGCCGAGGAAAACGAGGTCGAAGCCGGCGCGGCCACCGTTCGGGGTGCGGCCGCTGGCGGCGATGCCGAGCGTGTCACCAGGAGAGCGGGGACCTCCGATCGCCATGTCCTCGCTCCGCGTGCCGCGCGAGATCTCGTCGTCGGCGAGCGGAAACCGTGTGCGCCCCGGTATCGACCCCACGAGGCTCGCTCCTGCCCGGCTGTTCGAGAGGACGAAACCCGGCCGATCCGCGGGTTCCCGGCCCTCGGCACCGAAGGGCGACCGGCTCCCGGGCAGTCTCTTCGGGCTGCGGCGATACCGCTCGGCCTCGGCCGAAGTCGGACGGATCGGCCGTGCCGCGAACGCTCGCCCGTGCTACCGTTCCGACGGCGAGGTCGGGGAGGACGGGATCGATGACGCTGGTCGAAGCCCTCCTGCGTGCGCTCGAGGCGCGCGGCGCACGCGAGATCTTCGGCATCCCGGGCGATTTCGCGCTGCCCTTCTTCGCCCTCGCCGAACGGAGCGGCATTCTGCCGATCCACACCCTCAGCCACGAGCCGGCGGTGGGCTTCGCCGCCGATGCCGCCGCCCGCTTCCGCTCCGCCCCCTCGGTCGCCGCCGTCACCTGGGGGGCGGGCGCCTTCAACATCGTCAACGCGGTCGCCGCGGCCTACGCCGAAAAGTCACCCGTGGTCGTGATCTCGGGTGCCCCGGGCCGGCACGAGCTGCGCTCGGGGCTGCTTCTCCACCACCAGGGCCCGCGCACCGACACCCAGTTCCGCGTCTTCCGCGAGATCACCACCGCCCAGGCCCGCCTCGACGATCCGCGCACGGCTCCTTCCGAGATCGCCCGGGTGCTGCAGGCCGCGGTCGAGGAGAGCCGACCGGTCTATCTCGAGATCCCGCGCGACATGGTGGCGGTCCCGGTCGAGCCCGTGCCGCCGCCCGTCCCCTGGCCGTTCGACCCCGAGGCCGTGGCGGCCTGCGCCGATGCGGTGATGGAGCGGCTCGCCGCCGCCCGACGGCCGGTCCTCCTGGTCGACGTCGAGATCCGCCGCTTCGGCCTCGAGGCGCGGGTGGCCGAGCTCGCCCGAAGGCTCGCGATCCCCGTGGTCACGAGCTTCATGGGCAGAGGTCTTCTCTCGGAAGCCGAGGCTCCGCTCGTCGGCACCTATCTGGGTCCGGCGGGCGATCCGGCGGTCGCCGAACTGGTCGAGGGCTCCGATGGCCTCCTCCTCCTGGGCGTGATCCTCTCCGACACCAATTTCGGGGTGAGCGCCGGCAAGATCGATCTGCGCCGGACGATCCGGGTCTGCGACCGCAGCGTCGCCATGGGTTTCCACCTCTTTCCCGAGATTCCGCTCGCCGCCCTCGTGGATGCG
>DAIOUO010000195.1:0-6628 GCA_036759485.1 Geminicoccaceae bacterium
GGGGGAAAGCCGGGGGGGGGCACGACCCGGCGTCCTGCTCGCGGACGAGATGGGGCTCGGCAAGACCCTTCAAGTGCTGACTTTTCTCGCGTGGCTCCGCGATTCGATGGACCTCGGTGTGGTGCGGCGCGCACCGATCCTTATCGTGGCGCCGACCGGCCTGCTCGCGAACTGGAAGGCGGAGCACGACCGGCACCTCGAGGCCCCCGGCCTGGGTCGACTCCTAGAGGCCTTCGGCAAAGGGCTCGCCGCGATCAAGCGCCGGCGCGAGGACGGCTCGCCGGGCATAGATCGCGCCGCCCTCGAGCGGGCCGACTGGGTGCTCGCGACCTACGAGACTCTGCGCGACTACGACCGCGATTTCGGGGCCGTGCGGTTCGCGGTGATCGCCTTCGACGAAGCACAGAAGATCAAGAACCCGGGGGTGCGCCTCACGGATGCCGCCAAGGCGATGCAGGCCGAGTTCACGATCGCGATCACCGGCACGCCGGTCGAGAACCGTCTGGCCGATCTCTGGTGCATCGCCGATACCGTGCATCCCGGCCTTCTGGGCGAGCTGCGCTCCTTCTCCGAGCGCTTCGAGCGCCATCCGGAGCCGGAAAAATTGCGCCGCCTGCGCCGCATGCTCGACGACCCGAACCGGACGACACCGCCCTTCCTCTTGCGGCGCGTGCGCGAGGATCACCTGCCCGACCTTCCCGCATTCTCGGTCGAGCGCCGCGAGCGGCCGATGCCGGAGCTTCAGCGGCGGGCCTACGAGGCGGTCCTCGCCCGAAGCCGCGAGGCGGAGGGGCGCGGCCGCGTCCTCGAGGCACTCCAGGCCCTGCGCGCCGTCTGTCTGCATCCCGATCCGGCCTGCGAAGACGACGAGGCGCTGATCGCCGGCTCGGCCCGCCTCGCCCTCGCGATCGAAGCCCTCGACCGGATCCGAGAGCACGACGAGGCCGCCCTTCTTTTCCTCGACGATCTCGAACTCGTGGCGAGGCTCTCGGGTCTGCTGCAACGTCGCTACCGCCTACCCGAGCCGCCCCCCTCGATCACGGGCGAGGTCGCGGGCGGCCGGCGCCAGCGGATCGTCGATCGTTTCCAGCGAGGATCCGGCTTCGGGATCGTCCTGCTCTCGCCGCGCGCCGGCGGGGTCGGCCTCACCCTCACCCGCGCCAACCACGTGATCCATCTCTCCCGTTGGTGGAACCCGGCGGTCGAGGACCAGTGCAACGGCCGCGTGCTGCGGATCGGCCAGGAGCGGCCGGTCACGATCCACCTGCCGATCGCCGTGCTCGGGGACGGGCGGCGCTCGTTCGACCAGACCCTCGACGAGCTGCTCGAACGCAAGCGCCGCCTCTCCCGCGAGACGCTGGCCCCGCCCGTGGCGAACGAGCACGAGCTCGAGGAGCTGTTCGAGGCAACGATCGGCTGACGGCCCTCGCGGGTGCTCGCCGGTCGCGGCCGCTCTTGCGCTTGCGCGCGATCGGCAAGCCGACCACGATCCCGTCATGAACCACGTCGGCCAGAGGGCCTCCGCCCTCGCCGCGAAACTCGACGAGCTGAACAGGCGAACGCTCGCCGGATGGCGGGCCAACCCGGACCTCGTCCAGAAGGACGCCCGCGAGGAAGAGAGCCTGCTCGCGAGCGGCTATCACGACCGGCAGATCTTCGAGCTCGTGCAGAACGCCGCCGATGCGGCAATCGACCGGGCCAGCGCCCGCGTCGAGCTCCGGCTCACCGAGCGCTGGCTCTACGCCGCCAACACGGGCGAGCCGGTGAGCGAGGAGGGCCTGCGCGCTCTCGTCTTGGGTGGCGTTTCGCCCAAGGGCGGCGAGGAGATCGGGCGCTTCGGTCTCGGCTTCCGCAGCCTGCTGCGGCTCGGCGGCCGGGTCGACACGATCTCGGCCGGGGTGGCGTTCCGCTTCGATCCCCCGTGGTGCGCCGAGCAGGCCCGGAAGACGGCGGGTCTGCCCGCCGATGCCGAGGCGCCGGGCATGCGGCTCGCACGGCCCCTCGACCTCGAGGCCGAACGGCGGGCCGATCCCGTGCTCCGCGAACTCCTCGATTGGGCGGATACGGTGGTCCGCGCCGAACTCGCCGCCGAAGACGCCCCGGCTGCCATGGCCCGCGAGCTCGGCCGGTTCCCGGCCGAGTTCCTGCTCTTCCCGCGACCGGACCTCGAGCTCGTCCTGCGCCTCCCCGATGCCGAACCGCGGACCATCCGCCGCCGCCGGCGCGGCGAGCTCGCGCTGCTCCGCGACGGTCGAGAGAAGCGCGGTTGGTACTTGTTCGAACGGCGGTTCCGGATCGACGATCCGGCAGCGCTGGGTGAAGCCGGTCGGCTGCACGCGCGCGGCGAGGTCGCGATCCGTTGGGCCGTGCCGGCGAGCGGAAGCGATCCGCGCGGCGGGCAACTGTGGAACGCCTTCCCGACGCGCACCGCGAGCGTCGTTCCCGGCATCCTCGACACCCGCTGGAAAGTCAACACCGACCGCACCGGGCTCACGGGCGAGGCCTGGAACGCGGCGTTGATGCGCCACGCCGCTTTGTCGATCGCCGAGGTGCTGCCGAAGCTCGCGCGCCGCAGGGATCCGGGGCTCCCGCTCGCGCTCCTGCCGCGCCAGCTCGAACGGAAGGACGAGCCCGCGGCGCCGCTGCACGATGCGCTCTGGGCGAAGCTTCCGCAGACGCCGTTTCTCGCGAGCGCGACGGGCGAGCTCCGCCGACCCGGGGACCTCCTGCGTCCGCCGACCAGAAAGGCGGAGCTGCACGAGCGCTGGTGCGCGATCGCGCCGGCAGCGTCGGCGGCCCGGTTCGTGCATCCCCGCTGCTTCGCCACCTCCGAGCGCGCCTCCCGGCTCGAGCAGCTCGGCGAACGCGTGCGCGGCGACAAATCGGGATCCTCGGTCCAATTCGACGCCGCTCACGATCGTGGAGAGCCGGGACTTCGCTCCCCGTCGGCCGCGGACTGGCTGATAGCTGCAGCGAGCCCCGATCCCGCGATCGGGCGTGCGTTGGTGTCGATCGCCGCCGCGCTCGTCGAGGAATGGCCGGGGCTGAAGGGCTCTCTCGCCGACTTGCCGATCTTGCCGACCGCGGACGGCCGGCTCGCCTGCGCGAAGGAGATCGTGCTCCCCGGCCAGCGGGCCGAGGCGGGACTTTCGGTCCTCCATCCCGACCTCGCCGCCGATCCCGAGGTGCGCGCTGCGCTCGAAGAGACCTTCGGGATCGAAGGCAGCGACGAAGAGAGCTGGCTCAAGGCGCTCGAACACGCCTTTCCGGCTTCCGGCGAGCCGCGCGATCCCGAGGCGGCTTGGAAGCTGTTGGTCGGGGCACCGGCCGAGGTCCGGGCTCGGTTCCTCAAGCGCAACGTTTCGCGCCTTCGCGTGAAGACGGCCGATGGCGTCTGGCGCCGACCGGTCAACCTGCTCCTGGTCGGGCGGATCGTAACAAGGTGCGAGGTCTCGGAAAATTCAGACTTAGTCGTCGATCTCGAATTCGAGGATCAATATCGCCCGATCATCAAAGAGATTGGATTTTCGGACCAACCGCCCGATACAACGTGGTATCGTTCGGAGAATCTCTGGCATTTTGATCTTTTCCGAGAAGCCGAAAGGAGTGCTACCTATCACTACCGCCGAGTGAGACCGGAGGCAGAAGGTGCGTGGGACTGGACCATCGGCTATGTTCACGAGCCGAGACACCTGCTCGGGGAAGACCTGCTCGCTAAACTGAGTGCGAAACCGAGGGCGCGCCTCACCGCGCTTCTGCTGCAGCGCCTGGCGGAGCTTTGGACGAACGATACGCGGGTGGGCGGCTGCAGGAGTACGTCTGCGCGAAAACGATATCCGGGGATCCCCGCGCCTCACCCGACGGCCTGGCTTCTCTGGAACTACGGCTGTGTCGAGATCGCCGGCAGAATCGTGGGCTTGGCGGCCTGCTCGGAACTCGCGAGAAGTCTGGCACCCGAGGAACGTGCGATCGTCGAGCCGCTTCTTCCCGACGATCGACCGATCTTCGAGCGCTGGCCCGAGGGCTGGCCGACCGAACGCTGGACCTGGAACCCGCTTCCGTTTCCGGACGGCGCCGAACCCGTCTGGCGGGCGCTGCTCGCGAGCCGGCACACGCGCGCGCCGGCCGAGCTCCGACCGCTCTGGGAACTCGCGGCTCGGCACGGCTTCGCACCCGAGAGCATCCCCGATCCTCGCGGCGACGGCGAGCTCTCGATCGACGAGGTCCACGTCGCCACCGAGCCCGCCGATCACGCGCTCGCCGAGCGGGCCGGTGTTCCAGCGGTCCTGCTCGACCCGCCGACGGCCCGCCTCTGGATCGAGGAGGGTGCGCAGGACTTGGCCGCTTCGACCCGGGTGTGCGCGAAAGGCGAACGCTCGAAACCGGTCCCGGTCAGCGAGGACGTCCCGGGCCTTGCGGAGCATCTCGCAGCGGGCCGACCCGTTCCTGCGATCGTTTACGCCGACCGGCTCGAGCGGGGATTGGGACGAGCCGTCGACGACATCGATTTCCACCTCGAGAACGATGTTCTGTGGGTCAGCCGCTCCGCCGCCGCACGGCTCCAGCCGCGCGACCTGCTCCGCCGCAAGCTCGAGGCGCTCGCGAAGCTCGGCGCGCTGGCGCGCTCGGCAGAAGAGGTCTTCGACGCGCTCGATCTGAGCGAAGCGGAGAGTCTGCGCGCCGAGGTGGCGGCCGAGCCCGATCTGCTGCGCCGGCTCCTGCGCGCGGCCGGCGATCCCGAAGCCTTGCGCGCGAGCCTGCCCGAACCGGCGCGGCGCGCGCTCCCGGCCGATCCGAGCGCGGAGGCGGTCGCGCAGCTCTGCCTCGACCAGCACGGGCCGGGTGCGTTGCGGGCGATCGCCCAGGTCCTCGAACGCCGCGGCCTTCGACCACCTTCGCGGTGGGGCACGGACGAGGCGCGCCGGTTCGTGCTCGCACTCGGCTTCCCGATCGTCTTCGCGGGTGCAGCCAACCCCAGGCTGGAGGCCGAGCTGCAGGTCTCGGGACCCGTGTCGCTTCCGCCTCTGCATCCCTACCAACGGGACGTGCTCGAGGAACTGTGCGACCTGCTGGCGGGCGGAGGTCCGCGTCGCCGCGCGGTCCTGAGCCTCCCGACCGGGGCGGGCAAGACCCGGGTCGCGGTCGAGGCCGCCGTTCGCCTCGCGCTGCGCGGCGAGCTCGGTCCGCCGCGCCTCGTCTGGGTCGCCCAGACCGAGGAGCTCGCCGAGCAAGCGGTCGAGGCCTTCCGCCAGGTCTGGGCGAACCAGGGCATCGAGGGGCAGGAGCTCCGGATCGTTCGATTCTGGGGTGGGCAGCGCAACCCGCCCGAGAGCGCACACGACCAGCCGACCGTGGTCGTGTCGCTCGTTCAAACGCTCGGCGAAGAACGCCTCGCGGCCGTCCGCTGGCTCGCGACCATCTCCTTGCTGGTGATCGACGAGAGCCACCATGCCATCGCGCCGAGCTACACGGAGCTTCTGCGCGGGCTCGGCTTCGCGACCGGCCCGCGACGCAAGGACGAGGGCGCGAGCGGCCCGCGCGAACCGGCCCTGCTCGGCCTCACGGCGACCCCGTTCCGCAGCGCCGGCGAGGACGAAACGCGACTCCTCGCGCAGCGCTTCGACGCCCGGGTGGTGCCCTACGAACAGGACGGTCTTTACGAGCGGCTGCGCGAAGAGGGCTATCTCGCGCAGGTGGCGATGGATTCGCTCGAGCCCGAGGAACCGCTGCAGCTCTCGCCGAAAGAACTCGAACATTTCGAGAAATTCGACGAGCTGCCGGAGAGCGTTCTTGCGCGTCTATCCGCTAGCGAAACACGCAACGAAGCGATCTTGTCGGCGATCGAGCGCGCGCCGGAGCGCTCGATCCTCCTCTTCGCCAACACCGTCGATCACGCCGTCGAGCTCGCCGCGCGGCTGAGCCTGCGCGGCATCCGCGCCCGGCCGGTGAGCGGCGAGACCGACCGTTCCGCCCGCCGCGCGGCCGTGGCCGAGTTTCGCCGCGGCGAGATCCGGGTGATCGCCAACGCCGCCTTGTTCACGACCGGCTTCGACGCCCCGAGCGTCGACATGATCCTGATCGCCCGACCCGTCTTTTCTCGGGTCCGCTTCATGCAGATGGTCGGCCGTGGACTGAGGGGTCCTCGCAACGGCGGCACCGCACGCTGCCGCATCGTCACCGTTCGCGACAATATCCTCGGATATCGGGGCTTCGACCCGGTCGCCTGGTGGCGGCACCATTACGAGTAGGGCCCGCGGTGCGAGCGTGGCGGCCGGCGGTGCCGCTGCGGGCGAGGGCGCGCCGATTGACGATATCCGGATTCCCCGGTTTGCTCGCTGGCGGGACGGGGAAGGGGAGGCTCGAGGATGCGCGCGCTTTTCGCTGGCTGTGCCCTGGCGTTGGTGCTGTTCGTGGGCGAGGCCCGAGCGGCCGGCAGGCTCACGCTCTACTGCAGCCCGGACGAGGTCTGGTGCCAGCTCATGGTCACCGAGTTCGAGAAGGCCACCGGCATCAAGGTCGCCATGACCCGCAAGAGCTCGGGCGAGACCTACGCCCAGATCAAGGCCGAGAAGGACAACCCCAAGGGCGACGTGTGGTGGGGCGGCACCGGCGACCCGCACCTCCAGGC
>DAIOUO010000196.1:0-4204 GCA_036759485.1 Geminicoccaceae bacterium
ATCCAGGCCCAGATCCTCCACCTGATCGCCAGCGTGCGGCGCGAACTCGGCACGGCGATCGCGCTCGTCACCCACGACCTGGGCGTCGTGGCCGGCCTCTGCGATCGGGTGCTCGTGCTCTATGCCGGCAGGGTGGTCGAGATGGGGCCGACCGACGCGCTCTTCGCGACGCCCCTCCACCCCTATACGCGCGGCCTGTTGCGCGCGACCCCGCGCCTTTCCGACCCGCTCGAGGTGCCCCTCGAGGCGATTCCCGGCCAGCCGCCCGATCTGCGCCGGCTGCCCCCCGGCTGCCCCTTCGCCGAGCGTTGCCCCGAGGTCGTCGAGCGCTGCCGCCTCGAGCAGCCCCTGCTGCGAGCGGCCGGTCCCGGCCGGCGGGTCGCCTGCCACCGGGCGGCGCTCCCGTGAGCACGCTCCTCGACGTGCGCGACCTCTCGGTGCGGTTCGAACTGCGCCGCGGCCTCTTCCGCCGCCCGCTCACCCTCCACGCGGTCGAGCGGGTGAGCTTCACCCTGGCCGAGGGCGAGTGCCTGGGCCTCGTCGGCGAATCGGGCTGCGGCAAGTCGACCCTCGGCCGGGCCGTGCTGCAGCTGATACCGCCGAGCTCCGGCCGGGTGCTGTGGCTCGGCGAGGATCTCTGCCGGCTGCCGCCGGAGGCGATGCGGGCGCGCCGGCGCGAGCTGCAGATCGTCTTCCAGGACCCGCTCGCGAGCCTCGATCCGCGCATGACGGTCTTCGAGACCGTGGCCGAACCCCTGCTCGCGCACGAGGCCCGTCTCCCCCGCCGGGAACTGCGCGCGCGGGTCGCCGCGGCCCTCGCCGAAGTCGGGCTCGGCGCGGCCCTCTCCGACCGCTACCCGCACGAGCTCTCGGGGGGCCAGTGCCAGCGGGTGGGCATCGCCCGGGCCCTCGTGCTGCGGCCTCGGCTCGTGGTGTGCGACGAGCCGGTCTCTTCCCTCGACGTCTCGATCCAGGCGCAAATCGTCAACCTTCTGGTCGAGCTGCGCGCCCGGCTCGGCCTCTCCCTCCTCTTCATCAGCCACAATCTCGCCGTGGTGCGGCGGCTGTGCGATCGCATCCTCGTCCTCTATCTCGGCCGGGTCGTCGAGCTCGCGCCGACCGTCGCCCTCTTCGCGGCCCCTCGCCATCCCTACACCCGCGCACTGATCGCCGCGGTGCCCGAGCCCGACCCCGTGCGCGCGCGCGCCGAACCGCGCTTTCTCCTCGAGGGCGAGCCGCCATCGCCGCTCGCGCCACCCTCGGGCTGCGTCTTCCGCACCCGCTGCCCGCTCGCCACCGAGCAGTGCTCCCGCGAAGCGCCCTGGCTCGCGTCGATAGCTCCCGGCCACGAGGTCGCCTGTCACCTCGTGGACCGGTGAGAGGAGAGTCGGGCCTCAGGCGAGGTGGCGGGCGAACCAGGCGAGGCAGCGTTGCCAGCCGTCCTTGGCCGGGCCCTCGCGATAGGAGGGCCGGTAGTCGGCGTGGAAGGCGTGCGGTGCGTCGGGATAGACCACGAACTCGACCGTCTTGCCGGCCTTCTCGGCCGCCTCCTGCATCAGCTCGACCGTGTCGACCGGGATCCCCTGGTCCTTGCCGCCGTAGAGCCCGAGCACGGGGGCCTTGAGCTGCTCCACCAGATCGATCGGGTGTTTGGGCTGGTTCGGCGTCGGATCGCCCACGAGCCGGCCGTACCAGGCGACACCGGCCTTGAGGCGCGGCTGGTGCGCGGCGTAGAGCCAGGTGATCCGCCCGCCCCAACAGAAGCCCGTGATGCCGAGCCGGGCGGCATCGCCGCGGCTCGAGGCCGCGGCCCAGGCGGCGGTGGCGTCCAGATCGGCCATCACCTGGGCATCCGGTACCTTGCTCACGACCTCGCGGATCAGCGTCTGGATGTCGCTGTATTTGGACGGATCGCCCTGGCGGGCGAAGAGCTCGGGCGCGATCGCCAGATAGCCGGCCTTGGCGAAGCGGCGGCAGACGTCCTTGATGTGCTCGTGTACGCCGAAGATCTCGGAGACCACGAGTATGGTGGCGAACGGCCCGCCCGCGGCCGGCATCGCCCGATAGGCCGGGATCGTGCCGTCCGCTACCGGCACCTTCACCTCCCCGGCCTCGAGACCGACCGTGTCGGTGGTGATCATGGTCTGCGCCGCGACCGGCTGGACCGCGAGCGCGAAGCCCGTGGCGAGGCCGGTCATCGCGAAGCCGCGGGTGAAGTCGCGCCGGCCGAGCTCCGGCCGAGGCGCGAGCGATCGCAGGTCGAGCGCGTCGTTGTCCATGGCAGGGCCTCCTCCTCCCCGAGGTCCGCATCACCCTAGGCGAGCCGGCCGGCGGGCGGTAGGTGTGCCGCCGATGGACCCGGTCCCGGAGCCTCGAAGGCCTTGAGCCCGCACACAGCCTCGGGCTTCCTCGCCCTCTATCTGCGCGTATTGGGCCTCCTGCGGCCCGACCGCGCGGTGGTGATCGCCGTCTCGCTCGCCAATCTCCTCGTGGCCGCGATCGCCTTCGTCGAGCCCATGCTGTTCGGCCGGGTGGTCGACCTCTTGACCGGCGCCACGCCCGCGGGCGAGGGGGCCCTCGGCGGCACCGGCGGCATCCTCGTCCTCTGGGCGGTCGTGGGCCTGGGCGGGATCGGCCTTTCGATCCTGGTCGCCTGGCAGGCCGACCGGCTCGCCCATCGCCGCAGGCTCGGCGCGCTCGCCGCCTTCTTCGAGCACGTCCTCCAGCTGCCGCCCGCCTTCCACGACGCCACCCATTCGGCCAGGCTCCTCAAGATCATGCTGACCGGCGCCGACCATCTCTTCGCGGTCTGGCTCGGCTTCTTCCGCGAGCATCTGGCGAGCCTCGTTTCGCTCCTCGTGCTCCTGCCCTTGACCCTCTTCCTCAACTGGCGCCTGGCGCTCCTCCTGATCGGTCTCGTGGTGCTCTTCGCCCTCGTCACCGGGCTCGTCATCCACAAGACCCACACCATGCAGTGGGAGGTCGAGAGCCACCATTCCGACCTCGCCCAGCGGGCCGGCGACGCACTCGGCAACGTCGTCTTGATCCAGAGCTTCGTCCGCCTCGGTGCCGAAGTGAGAGCACTGCAGGACGTGACCCGCCGCCTGCTCGGCGCCCAGTTCCCGGTCCTGGGCTGGTGGGCGCTCCTGACCGTCTTGACGCGGGCCGCCTCGACGGTCGCCACCCTCGCCATGTTCGCTCTCGGTGCGCTCCTCGTGCGTCGGGGCCTCACGAGCGTGGGCGAGGTGGTGACCTTCATGGGCTTCGCCACGCTCCTCATCGGCAAGCTCGAATCGGTGCTCGGCTTCGCCCGCGCGCTGTTCTTCCAGAAGCCCGCTCTCGACGAGTTCTTCGGCGTGCTCGATACGGTCGCGGCGGTGCGCGACCGGCCCGGTGCGGTCGATCTCGGCACCGCACGCGGGGCGGTCCGCTTCGAAGGCGTACGCTTCGGCTACCGGCCGGGCAAGCCGGCGCTGCACGACCTCACGCTCGACGTGCCGGCCGGCACCCGGGTCGCGATCGTCGGCCATTCGGGCTCCGGCAAGAGCACGGCGCTGGCACTCCTGCTCCGCCTCTACGATCCCGATGCCGGGCGGATCCTGATCGACGGCCACGACATCCGCGATCTCACGCTCGATTCGCTGCGCCGCAACATCGGCGTGGTGTTCCAACACAGCACGCTCTTCCAGCGCTCGATCGCCGACAATCTCCGAATCGGCAAGCCGGACGCCAGCGACGAAGAGCTGGTGCGCGCCGCCCGGCTCGCCCAGGCGCACGACTTCATCGCCGCTCTGCCCGAGGGCTACGCCACGCTTCTGGGCGAGCGCGGGGCGCGGCTCTCGGGTGGCGAGCGTCAGCGCATCGCGATCGCTCGGGCGATCCTCAAGGACCCGCCGATCCTGCTCATGGACGAGGCCACCTCGGCCCTCGACACGCGCACCGAGGCACGGCTCCAGGAGGCCCTGCGGGCGGTCATGAAGGGCCGCACCGTGTTCGTCATCGCCCACCGTCTCTCGACCATCCGCGACGTCGACCTCGTGCTCGTGCTCGACCAGGGCCGACTGGTCGAAAAGGGTACCTACGACGAGCTCCTCGCCAAAGGGGGCAGCTTCGCGAGCCTCGTCCGCGCCCAGCTCTTCGTCGAGCCCCAGAGCACGGCCGGGTCGATGGGCGCGGCCGGGTCGCTGGCGGCCGGCTGAGCCCG
>DAIOUO010000196.1:4214-6582 GCA_036759485.1 Geminicoccaceae bacterium
AGCGTCGACCGCATCGTCGCCGCGGCCAGGCGCGCGATGGCGGCCGGCTGAGCCCGGCCCCGCGTCGCCGATCCCCCCGGGGGCTTCAGGCCGCGGCCTCGACCCGATGGCCGGGCTCGGTCGGCGGCCGCGAGGGCGCGCTCTGGCCGGTGCGCAGGAAACCCATCACGGCCGGCTGCTCGTCCGGCCAGCGTGCCCAGGCCTCGAGATGCAGTCGCTCGAGCAGTTCGGGATCCTCGAGGATCGCCCGCCGCTCGGCCGCGTCGAGAGCCTCGGGGCCGAGATAAGTGGCCTTGCGCTCGAGCAGCCGGCGTTCCGCCGGGCCGAGCGGCGGCTTCGTGCGGAAGGCCCGCACGAGCCGCAGATGGAGGGCGTTGGTCGCGGGCTCCATGACCGTGCGCACGAAACGGGCGAGCGGCGGCTCGGCCGCGGCCTCGCTCGGCCGAGCGTCGAGTTCCCACATCACCGCGGGCGGCTCGGTATCCTCCCGCACGAGCAGCAGCCGATGGCGCGCCGCGGCCTCGCCCAACCGTTCGCTCGCACCGAGGAGCGCGAGCGGCACCGAGAGGACGAGCCCGGCCGTGACCGGCGAGAGCCACCAGAAGAGCAGCGGTGCCGCGTGCCAGACGGCGACCGCGGCGCCGAGGCCGATCAGGGTGGGCCAGAGGAAGGCCTTGAGAGCGAGGCCGAAGGCACTCTGCGCCGCGCTCCGTCGCTGCGGCTTCCACTCGATCGAGGTGCCGAGCAGGATCGACAGCACGAACCAGCTGTGCAGCACCATCATCACGGGCGCGAGGAGCGCCGAGAAGAGCTGCTCGAGCAGCGCCGTGAGCACGAGCCGGGGCCCGCCACCGAGGGCTCGCCGCCGCGGACCGTCGACGAGCGCCAGGAGCAGGCCCAGAAGCTTCGGCACGAACAGCAGGCCGAGGGTGATGGCGAGCAGCAGGAGCGCCTCGTCGGCGACCGAGACCGGCAGGATCGGGAAGGGCCAGCCCTCGGCGAAGTAGATCGGCTGGCGCTGGGTCAGCTCCCAGGCCTGCAGGCCCGAGAGGATCAGGAAGAGCGCCCAGAGCGGCGAGGTCACGTAGGACATGATGCCGATCGCCAGGTGCAACCGGCTGACCCAGTGCAGATGGCGGGCGATCAGCACCCGGGCGTGCTGCAGATTGCCCTGGCACCAGCGCCGGTCGCGGACGGCGAAATCCTCGATCGTCGGCGGCGGCTCCTCGTAGGAACCCTGGAGATCGTCGGCGATCCAGACCTGCCAGCCGCCGCGCCGCATGAGCGCGGCCTCGACGAAGTCGTGGCTCAGGATCGGCCCGCCGAGCGGCGCCCGGCCGGGCAGCGGCGGCAGGCCGCACAGCTCCATGAACGGGCGGACGCGGATGATCGCGTTGTGGCCCCAATAATTGCCCTCGCCCCGGGCCCAGAAGGCGAGGCCGGCGGCCGAGAGCGGCCCGTAGAGCTCGCCCGCGGTCTGCAGCACCCGGGCGAACAGGGTCCTGCCGCGCACGAGCTTGGGCGGGGCCTGGATCAGGCCGACGCCGGGATTGGCGTCCATGCGCCGGATGAGCTCGAGCATGCTCGCGCCGGTCATCAGGCTGTCGGCGTCGAGCACGATCATGTAGGCGTAGTTGGCGCCGAACCGGGTCAGGAAGTCCTCGATGTTGCCGGTCTTGCGGCCGACGTTGCGGTCGCGGCGGCGGTAGAAGATCCGGTCGGTGTCGCCGACCCGCTGGCGGAGCGCCCGCCAAGCCTCGATCTCGGCGAGCCAGACGTCGGGGTCGGTGGTGTCGGACAGGACGAAGAGGTCGCAGCGCCGGTCCTCGGGTGCGGCCCGCCTGAGGTCCTGCCACATCGCGGCGAGGCCGGCGAACACCCGCTCGGTGTCCTCGTTGTAGATCGGCATGACGATCGCGACCCGGCCGGCCGCATCGGTCGGGTCGGGAAGCTGCGGCGGAGTCGGTCCGCCGCGGGCCCAGCGCGCGGCGAGCACGGCGAAGCCCGCGGCGAGCGTCCAGAAGGACTGGGCGAGCCACAGCATGAGGACGGCGAACACCGCGAGATGGGCGAGATCGACCGCCGAGAGGCCGTTCACGCCCAGGATCTGGGCGAGGATCCAGATGCCCCAGATCGTCGTCGCGACGATCAGCACGAAGAAGGTCGCCCGCCGCCGCCGGGCGGTCCGGTCGATCCCGGGCAGGAGCCCGCGGCCGCGCGCCGCACGGCTCGTCCCCTCGCGGGTCTCGCGCGGGATCAGCACCGGTCGCGGCAGCCAGCGGCCGCGCCGCCAGTCGCTCGCCCCGGCGCTCCGCTGGCGGCGGATCGCGGCCGGCGTCGATTCCGGGGCGAGCCGGCCGTCGCCGGC
>DAIOUO010000197.1:0-6569 GCA_036759485.1 Geminicoccaceae bacterium
GGCGGTGGACGCGACCGTCCGCCCGGCGTAAGAGGCCGCGCCGGGCGATCGGGCCCATGGGGATCGCGTGCCTCCGGGCTTTCGGGCGATCCGCGGCAGGGGCCCGTCGAACGGAGGCTCGATCGACGGGGGCGGTGTGTGACGGGCCTCGAACTCGCAGGGTTGGAGGAGCTCGTCCTGGAAGGGCTCGAGCCGGTGGACGGGGCGCTCGTCGGGCGCACCGCGGCCGGCCCCTTCAGCCTCGAGATCCTCGCACCCGACACGGTCCGCCTGCGCATCGGCGAGCGGTGCGGCGCCGACCACGGGCTCGTCCGCCCGCCCGCCTCGCGCCCGTCCGCCACGGCCCGAGCGATCGACGGAGGCTGGGCGCTCGAGAGCGGGCCGCTCTCACTCGTGGTCGAGAGTGCGAGTTTCGCCGTCGGCCTCGCCCGCGACGGTCGGGCGCTGCTCGGTCCGCCGCGCGACGCCCATTTCCGCCGCCGCTTCCGCCTACCGCGCTTCGCCCGATCCGAGCGCGGCCTCTTCCTCGCCACCGACCTCGGCGAGGGAGAGCCGGTCTACGGCCACGGCGAGAAATGGACCCGCCTCGACCATCGCGGCCAGCTCCTCGTCTCCTGGAACGAGGACGCACTCGGGGTCAATGCCGAGGCGTCCTACAAGAACCTGCCCTTCGCCCTCTCGCCGCGCGGCTGGGGCCTGCTCGTCCACACCGGCGCCCGCGTCGTGCACGGGGTCGGCTTCGCGCCTTTCTCGCACCGCTCCTACACCCTCCTGGTCGAAGAGCCGGCCCTCGACCTCTTCCTGTTCGCCGCGGCGGATGCCGCCGGCGTGTTGGACGCCCTGACCCGGCTCACCGGCCGGCCCGGCCGGGTCCCGCGCTGGACCCTGGGCCCCTGGCTGTCCAAAGCCTATTACCGGGACGAGGCCGAACTCCTGGACGCCGCCCGGCGCTGCCGCGATCTCCGCCTGCCGATGGACGTCGTCACCCTCGACGGTCGTGCCTGGCAGGACACCGCCACCCGCTTCCACTTCGCCTTCGACCCGGCCCGCTACCCCGACCCGGCCGGCACCGTCCGCCGCGTCCACGAGCTCGGCTTCAAGCTCTGCTGTTGGGAATATCCGCTCGTGGCGCTCGCCGGCCCGCACTTCGCCGAGCTCGCCCGCGCCGGCTGGCTCCTGCGCGACGAGCGCACCGGCGAGCCCTGGCGGCACGATTGGGACCCGGCCCCGTTCGGCTCGGTGCTGACGCCGCTCCCGCCCTCGGGCCTCGTCGATTTCACCCACCCCGGCGCCTACGCCTGGTGGCGCGACCGGCACGAGATCCTGTTCGACCTCGGGGTCGACGTCATGAAGACGGATTTCGGCGAGCAGGTGCCGGACGACCCGGATTGCGTCGCCCACGACGGGACGCGCGGGCCCGCGCTGCACAATGTCTACCCTCTCCTCTACAATCGCTGCGTGTACGAGGCGGCGAGCCGGCGCTTCGGCACCGGGTTCGTGTTCGCCCGCTCGGGCTGGATCGGTAGCCAGGCCGTGCCGGGCTGTTGGGGCGGCGACCCGCAGGCCGATTGGGGCGGCCTCGCCGCCTCGATCCGCGGCCTGCTCTCCCTCTCGCTCTCGGGCAACCCGTTCTACGCCACCGACATCGGTGGCTTCTACGGCGGCCCGCCCGACCCCGAACTCTACGTGCGCTGGTGCCAGGCGGCCGTTTTCGCCTCGCACATGCGCTTCCACGGGATCGGCGCCCGCGAGCCCTGGGCGTTCGGCCCCGAAGCACTCGAGCGCGTGCGCGAGGCCCTGGCGCTCCGGGTGGCACTGGTCCCCTATATCGAGCGGGCGCTCGCCGAGGCCTCCGCCACCGGTCTTCCGCTCTGCCGGCCCATGGCGCTCGCCTTCCCGGATCAGCCCGAAAGCTGGGCCTTCGAGCTGCAGTACCTCTTCGGCCCCGACCTCCTGGTCGCACCGATCGTCCAGCCGGGGGGCCGGGTCACCGTCTGGCTGCCCGAAGGCGGCTGGGTCGACTGGTTCACGGGCGAGGGCTTCGAGGGCCCGCGCCGGCTCGAGCTCGCCCTGCCGCTCGAGCGTTTCCCGCTCTTCGCCCGCAGCGGCGCGGCGATACCGCTCGCTGCGCCGAGCGAGCGGGTGGCCGCCTGGGGCGAGGAGGAGCCGATCCCGCTCGCCGGGCTCAGGAGCTTTCGATGAGCCGGACCGGCCGGGCGGTGGTCGCCCTTGCGCCGCGGATCGGAGCCTGCGGCCTGCCGCCGGCCGGCCCGTCGCTCGAGCCGGTCGCGGGCTTCGAGCTCGAGCGCCGGCTCGGCACCTGGCACGAGATCGCGACCGTCCCCTCAGGGTTCCAGCGCGCCCTTGTTACGGACACCACCGCCGCCTGCGGCCCGGCGCCCGAGGATCCGGGCCGGATCGCCGTCCACGACCCCTGCCGGACCGCCTCGGGCGAGGAGAAGGTCGGCGAGGGCCGCGCCCGCTCCACCGGCCCGCACGATCGCGGCGCCCTCGAGGTCACCTTCCCGGGCGCGGCCGGCGATTGGCTCCCGGCGACCTCGGGGGCCTGGCTCGTGATCGCACTCGACCCCGGCTGTCGCCGGGCGCCGATCGACCGTCCGAGCCGCGACCATGCCCGGATCTCGGCCCGCGAGCCGCGCCTCGCGGACGCCATGCGCGCCCGCCGGTGCGCGGTCCTGGCCGAAGCGGGCTACGATTCCTGTCGGCTCGTCCTCCCCGCCACGGCCGATCCGCGCCGCGGTGCGCGCCCGTGCCGTCTCTGAGCCGAGCCCTGCTGGAGCTCTCACGCGGATGACCCCCACCCTCGTCCTCCTCGTCGTGGGCCTGACCCCGCGGTTGCTCGGCCCCCACACCCCGAACCTCGCATCTCTCGCCCGGGAGGGCGGCGTGCGGCCGCTTTCGACCGTGGTCCCGGCCGTCACCTGTACCGTCCAGTCGACGCTGCTCACGGGCCTCCTGCCGCGCGACCACGGTGCAGTGGCCAATGGTTGGTATTTTCGTGACCTCGCGGAGGTCTGGCTCTGGCGGCAATCGAACCGGCTCGTCGCCGGCGAGAAGGTCTGGGAAGCCGGCAGGAAGCGCGATCCGGCCTTCACCGCCGCCAACGTGTTCTGGTGGTACAACATGTATTCGAGCGTGGACGTCTCGGCGACGCCACGCCCGATGTACCCCGCGGACGGCCGTAAGATCCCCGATCACTACACGGAACCCCCCGACCTCCACGACGAGCTCGACCGGCTCCTGGGTCGGTTCCCGCTCTTCCAATTCTGGGGGCCTGGGGCCGACATCGCCTCGACGCGCTGGATCGCCCGGGCGACCGCGCACGTCCTCGAGACCCGCCGTCCGACGCTCACGCTCAGCTATCTGCCCCACCTCGACTACGGTCTGCAGAAATGGGGCCCCGATCCCGCCGATCCGCGGGTCGCGGCCGATCTGCGGGCGATCGATGCGCTCGCGGGCGATTTGATCGAGCGGGCGCGAGCGCGCGGCATACGGGTGATCGTCGTCTCCGAATACGGCATCGTCCCGGTGAGCGATGCGGTCTGGATCAACCGGGTGCTGCGCGAGGCGGGGCTGATCCGCGTCCGCCTCGAGCTCGGCCGCGAGCAGCTCGATGCCGGCGCGTCCAGGGCCTTCGCGCTCGCCGATCATCAGGTGGCGCACGTCTATCTCCAGCACGGCACCGAGCCGGCCGCGGTGAAGGCGCTGCTCGAGCGCACTCCCGGCATCGCCCGGGTGCTCGACGAGGAGGGCAAGCGCCAGCTGGGTCTCGACCATCCGCGTTCGGGTGAGCTCGTGGCGCTGGCCGAGGCCGACCGTTGGTTCGCCTATCCCTGGTGGCTCGACGACGCCAGAGCGCCCGACTACGCCCGCACGGTCGATATCCACCGAAAGCCCGGCTACGACCCGATGGAACTCTTCCTCGACCCGGCGCTACGCTTCGTGAAGGCCCGGATCGCCGGCAAACTGCTGCTGCGCCGGCTCGGCTTCCGCACCCTCCTGGATGTGATCCCGATCCGGCCCACGAGCCTCGTCCGCGGCTCGCACGGCCTGATCACGGAACGGACGGAGGACGGGCCGCTCGTGATCTCGAGCGAGCCCCACCTCCTGCCGGAGGGGCCCGTCGCCGCGACGCGGTTCAAGGACCTGGTCCTCGCCCATGTCTTCGACGCTTGACGGGGCCGGACGTCGAGGGGGCTTGTCGAGCAACCGATCGGGTGCGACCTTATCTTCTCGGGGGACAGGGGCCATGACCCAGCGCGCGGCTGATGAGGAGCGGGTCGTTCTGGTCGACGAGGCCGATCGGCCGCTCGGCACCGCACCCAAGATGCAGGCCCATCGCGAGGGTCGGTTGCACCGTGCCTTCTCGGTCGTGGTGCGCGATCGGGCGGGTCGCTTCCTCCTGCAGAAGCGCCATGTCGGGAAGTACCATTCGGGGGGCTTGTGGACCAACACCTGCTGCAGCCACCCGCGGCCGGGTGAACCGGTCGAGGCGGCGGCTCGCCGCCGGCTCGTCGAGGAGATGGGAATCGAGGCTCCGCTCGAGCCGCTGTTGACCACGGTCTACCGGGCGCAGCTCGACAACGGCCTCGTCGAGCACGAATTCGTCCACGTGTTCGGAGCGGTCTACGAGGGTCCGGTCCGGCCCGATCCGAGCGAGGCCGAGGGCTATGCCTGGGTGAGCCCCGAGGAGCTCGAGGCCGATCTGCGCGCCCGGCCGGAGCGCTACAGCTACTGGTTCCGCCTCTACCTGGCCGAGCACCGCCCGCGCCTCGAGCTGCGCCCGGCCGCTTGACCCCCTCCGACCGATCGGCGCGGTGCCGGCTCCTCGGGCGGGCCCGTGCGCCGCTGCCGCTCAGGCGATGCGCAGGTCGTCGCCGAGCCCGGGCTTCCTGGTCTCGATCCGCGGCTCCTGGCCACCCCGCAGGATCGAGTTGCCCATGTAGAGCAACCGCTGGTCCACGGGCGGCGGGTTCAGCCAGTCTTCCTCCTTGATCTGGCCCGACTTGCCGTAGGCCTCGAGCGGGTTCTCGTAGGTGACCTTGCGGATCTGCGCCTCGGGGATGCCCGCCCGGCGCATGAGCTCGGCCGTCTTGGGCACGGCGAGCGGATCGGAGATCCCCCAATCGCAGGCCGAATCGCAGAAGATCCTCTCGGCACCGTAGCGGCGGACGATCTCCACCATCCGCTCGTTGCCCATCTTGGTGAACGGATAGATCGAGAACGCCGCCCAGAAGCCGCGCTCGAGCACCGCCTCCACCGTCTCCTCGTTGTTGTGGTCGATCACCACCCAGGAAGGGTCGAGCCCGTGCTCGCGGATCACGTCCATCGAGCGCAACGTCCCCTTCTTCTTGTCGCGATGCGGGGTGTGGATCATGACCGGCAGCTGCAGCTCTTTCGCGAGCTCGAGCTGCCGGCGGAAATAGCGGTCCTCGAGCTCCGTCTGCTCGTCGTAGCCGATCTCGCCGATCGCCACGGCCCCCTCTTTGAGGGCGAAGCGCGGCAGGATCTCCATCACCGCCTCGGCCAGCTCCTCGTTGTTCGCTTCCTTGGAATTCAGGCCGATCGTGCAATAGTGCCGGATCCCGAACTGGCCGGCGCGGAACCGCTCGAAGCCGCAGATCATCGAGAGATAGTCGATGTAGGTGCCGACACTCGTGCGCGGCTGGCCGAGCCAGAAGGCCGGCTCGATGCAGGCGACGATCCCGGCCGCGGCCATCCGCTCGTAATCGTCGGTGGTCCGCGAGATCATGTGGGTGTGGGAGTCGAGGTACATGGTCCTCTCCGGTCGCCTCCGGCTCAGCCCTGGGCGAAGGCCGCCCAGCGGATCTCGCCGCGCTCGATCGGGCCCAAAAGCTCCGGCACGGTCGCCAAGAGCGCCTTGGCCTCGGGGCGGGGGCAGGCCCACAGCGCGAGTGCTGCGGCCTTGCGCTCCTCGCCGCCGCCGGTCTCGAGCACGCGGGCGAGATCGGCGAGCCCGGCATCGTCGGCGTGCGGGCCCACGCAGCGCCAGAGCTCCGGGCTCACCGGCCGTCCGGCCGCCCAGCGCTCGTGTGCATAGTCGCAGAGCATGCGCGCGAGGCGCGGGTTGGCGCGCGCATCGAGGCCCTGGATCGGGTCGAGCGTCGTACCGATGAAGAGGGCTTTGAGCACGAGATGGTTCCAGGCGTTCTCGTCGAACCGCTCCATGGGGTAGGGGTTGCGGTGTGCCACCGCTTCGAACACCGGCCGCATGCCCGAACGCGCACCTTCGCGCGCCCGAGCGACCAGGAGCTCCTGCCCGGGGTAGAGCGGGAGACCGCGATAGAAGGTGATCGTCTCGCCGATATCGGCGGTTTTGAACAGCGTCTCGAGGCGCTCCTTGAAGCGGCGGTCGTCGCCGTCGTAGCTCGCCAGCACGAGCGCGATGCGGGCCGCCTGGTCGATGCTCCAATCGACCGGGTCGAAGCCCGGCCGGACCGCCCCCGCCTCGGCGAGCTCGGCCGCCGAAAGGCGCAGATCCGCCTTGCCGAGCCGGCGTGGCACCCACCCCAGCGCCAGATAGAGCG
>DAIOUO010000198.1:0-6533 GCA_036759485.1 Geminicoccaceae bacterium
GGCCGCCGCACCGGAGAACACGCTCGCCGCCTTCCGCTCGGCGGCCGAGCGGGGTGCCGGGATGGTCGAGCTCGACGCCCGTCTCGCCCGCGACGGCGTGCCGGTGGTGATCCACGATTCGACCCTCGATCGGACCACCGACGGGCGCGGCCGGGTGCTCGCGACCGACAGCGGCCGGATCGCGCTCCTGGACGCCGGAGCCTGGTTCGACCCGCGCTTCCGCGGCGAGCGGGTGCCGACCCTCGAAGCGGCACTCGATCTCCTCGCCCGGCTCGGTCTCGCCGTGAACGTCGAGCTCAAGGCCGATGCGGGGGAGGAGCGGCGGACCGGTGCGGAGGTCGCCCGGCTCGTGGCGCGGGTCTGGCCGGCCGACGGACCGCCCGTGCTGCTCTCCTCCTTCGCGGAGGAGGCGCTCGCCGCGGCCCGCCGCGAAGTGCCCGAGCTGCCGCGCGGGCTGTTGCGCGAGCGGGCGGGGCCCGACTGGCGGGAGGCGATGGAGCGGCTCGCCTGCACCTCCTTGCATCTCGGCCGCGAGCATCTCGACGAGGCGACGTTGCGCGCGCTCCGCCGCGAGGCGGTGCCGGTGCTGGTCTACACGGTGAACGATCCGGCCGAGGCGCGGCGGCTGTTCGAGCACGGGGTTCGGGCGGTGTTCAGCGACGTACCGGAGGCGATCGCACCGGTAGCACCGCCGCTGCCGCACGCCTGGAGCTGAACCGGCGCGCGGGAGGAACGGAGCCGGCGCGGGGGGAGGCCCCTCGGCTCAGTAGCGGCGCAGGAGGGCCACGAGCTTGCCTTGGACCTTGACCTGGTTGGGCCCGAAGATGCGGGTCTCGTAGGCCGGATTGGCGGCCTCGAGGGCGATCGAGCCGCCGCGCTTGCGCAAGCGTTTCAAGGTCACCTCGCGGTCGTCGATCAGCGCCACGACGATCTCGCCGCTCTCGGCGGTCTCGGCGCGCCGGATGACGACCCAGTCGCCGTCCCGGATTCCGGCCTCGATCATCGAGTCGCCGACCACCTGGAGGACGTAGTGTTCGCCCTCGCCGACCAGCACGGCCGGCACGTCCATGGTCGTACCGTAGTCGGCGAGTGCCTCGATCGGTGTGCCGGCAGCGATCCGGCCGTAGACCGGGAGATCGACGTTGCCGGCCACCCCGGCGAGCGGACCCGGCCGGCGCGGCGCGCCGAACTCGGCCCGGACCACGTTCGAGGCGGCGGGGACCGCTGGCGCGGGCGCCGTGGGCGGGTTGTCGCGGCCGACCATACGGCCGCGGGGGGCTGCGGCCACCGGCGGCTTGACCACCTCGAGGGCGCGGGCCCGATAGGCGAGCCTGCGGATGTAGCCGCGCTCCTCGAGGCCCGAGATCAGCCGGTGGATGCCCGATTTCGAGCGCAGGCCGAGGGCCGCCCGCATCTCCTCGAAGGAGGGCGGCACGCCGTGCTCCTGCATGAACCGTTGAATGAACTTGAGGAGCTGGAACTGGCGTTGGGTCAGCACGCCCGGTCTCCGGCGGCCCGCTCGCAACGGGAAGATCAGGGGAAGAACCGGAAATGTTCTAGGGACGTTCCCCTCTCCCGTCAATGCGGCAAGAGGGCGACAGGCGCGACGGCGTACCGTTTCAGGGAAGCCGCAGGGCGACCTCGAGCGGGACGCAGGGCACCGGAGACCCGGCCGGCAGGGGCGGGGCGTGCGGCGGGCGGAGGATCAGCGCGTCGGCCGCGGCGAGGGTGGCCAGCATCGAGCTGTCCTGGCGCTCGAAGGGCTCGACCGCCGGGCCGTCCTCCCGGCGCAGGAGGCGGGCGCGCAGATGGTCGAAGCGCTGGTCGTTGGCCGGGAGGTCGCGGAGCACGGGCCGCTGCTCGACCGGCAGCGTCGTCTCGAGGCCCAGCATGGCGAGCAACAGCGGGCGCAAGAAGACGATGCCGCACACCAGCACGGAGACCGGATTGCCCGGCAGGCCCAGGACCGGCAGGTCCGCGAGCCGGCCGAAGATCAAAGGCTTGCCCGGCCGCATCGCGACCGTCCAGAAGTCGAGCTCGAGGCCGCGGCCGCCGAGCACCCGGCGGACGAGGTCGTAATCGCCGACCGAGGCACCGCCCGAGGTCAGGAGGAGATCGACCGCACCCAGCCGGTCGAGGGCGCGGGCCAGACCGTCGGCCGTGTCGGGGGCGATCCCGAGATCGAGCGGCTCGCCGCCGAGCCGGCGGACGAGCGCCGCGAGTGCCACGCTGTTCGAGCTCGCGACCCGGCCCGGTGCGACGGGCTCGCCCGGCCAGAGGAGCTCGTCGCCGGTGGCGAGGATCGCCACCCGCGGCTTTCGCCGGGCCGGCAGCCAGGCGTGCCCGAGGGCGGCCGCGAGCCCGATCGCTCGCGGGTCGAGCACCCGGCCGGCCGAGAGGCCGACGCTGCCGGCGCGGAAGTCGAGGCCGGCGGGGCGGACGAACTCGCCCGGCCGGCTCGGCCGCGTGAAGCGGACGCGGCCATCGGCGAGCTCGGCGTTCTCCTGGATCGCGATCGCATCGGCGCCGGGCGGCAGGGGGGCACCCGTGAAGATCCGTACGGCCTCGCCCGGTGCGAGCGCGGGGGGCTCGGGGCCGCCGGCCCGCGATTCGCCGACGAGGCGCAGCCAGCGGCCGGCCGGCTCGGTGTCGGCGGCGCGCACGGCGTAGCCGTCCATCGCCGAGACGGCGACCGGCGGCTGGTCGTGGCGGGCCACCAGATCGAGGGCCAGCACCCGGTCGAGCGCTTCGGGGAGCGCCAGCCACTCGATGCCCACGGGGCGGGCGGCCGCCAGCACCCGGGCGCGGGCCTCCTCGAGCGCCAGCATCAACGGCCCCCCGGCCCGGCCGGGCTCATGCCGCCCGGAACTCGCCCGAGCGGCCGCCGGCCTTGTGAACCAGGCGGATGTCGCCGATCCGCAGGGTCCGGTCGACCGCCTTGCACATGTCGTAGACGGTGAGAGCGGCGGTCGCGACCGCGGTCAAGGCTTCCATCTCGACCCCGGTCTTGCCGGTGAGTTTGCAGGTCGCGGTGATCTCGACCGAGGGTGGCTCCTCGACGAGCTCGAGCCGCACCTCGACCTTCTCGAGCGGGAGCGGGTGGCAGAGCGGGATCAGGTCGGGGGTACGCTTGGCGCCCATGATGCCCGCGAGCTGGGCGACCGCGAGCACGTCGCCCTTCTTGAAGCCGCGACCGGCGACGAGTCGCAGCGTTTCGGGCGCCATGAGCACGCGACCCTTGGCGGTGGCGGTCCGGGCCGTCGCCGCCTTGTCGGCGACGTCGACCATGACGGCGTTGCCGGCGGGGTCGAAATGGGTCAGTCCGCTCACACCGGGTCTCCGAGGAGCCGGCGTGTTGCGGCCAGGACGTCCGGCTCGCGCATCAAGGATTCGCCGACCAGGAAGGCGCGCGCCCCGGCCGCGCGCGCGCGCAACAGGTCGCCGTGGGAGGCGAGACCGCTCTCGGCCACGAGGAACCGGTCCGAAGGGACGTGCGGCGCGAGCTCGAGCGTGGTCGCGAGATCGACCTCGAGGGTCTTGAGGTTGCGGTTGTTGATGCCGATCAACCGGGCCCCGAGCGCGAGCGCGCGCTCGAGCTCCGTCCCGTCGTGGACCTCGACCAGCACGTCCATGCCGAGCTCGGCCGCGAGCCGGGCGAGGGAGGCCGCGGTCGCGTCGTCGAGGGCGGCCAGGATCAGGAGGATGCAGTCGGCGCCCAAGAGCCGACCCTCGACCACCTGGTAGGGGTCGAGCGTGAAGTCCTTGCGCAGGACCGGCAGGCCGACGGCCGCGCGGGCGGCGAGCAGATGCGCGTCCTCGCCCCGGAACCAGGGGCCGTCGGTCAGCACCGAGAGGCAGGTGGCTCCGGCTCGGGCATAGGCGCGGGCGAGGCTCGGCGGGTCGAAGTCGGCGCGGATCAACCCGCGCGAAGGCGAGGCCTTCTTGATTTCCGCGATCAGCGCGAGGCGACCGGAAGCCGCGGTCCGCTCGAGGGCGGCCGCGAAGCCTCGAAGCGGCGGGGCGTGGGGAAGCGCCCGCTCGAGCTCGGCGAGCGGGCGCAGCGCACGCCGGCGCTCGACCTCGGCCCGGGTCCGCTCGCAGATCCGCTCGAGGACGTCGACCACGGGCGGGCTCACGCGCGGCGGGCGGTGACGCGCACGAGGCGCTCGAGGGTGGCGGCCGCCCGGCCCTCGTCGACCGCCGCGGCGGCGAGCCGCACGCCGCTCGCGAGATCCTCCACCCGGCCCGCGACCACGAGCGCGCCGGCGGCGGCCAGCAGCACCGCGTCGCGGTAGGGGCCGCGCACGCCCGCGAGCACCGCCCGGATCGCCTCGGCATTGTGGGCGGCGTCACCACCCTTGAGGTCCTCGGGCCGGGCCCGTGGCAGGCCGGCCGCCTCGGGCGTGACCTCGAAGGTGCGCACGGTCGCACCGTCCCATTCGGCGACCAGCGAGGGGCCCGTCGTGGTGAGCTCGTCGAGCCCGTCCGAGCCGTGCACGACCCAGGCCCGCTCGGCACCGAGCCGGCCGAGCACGCGAGCCAGGGGCTCGACCCAGTGGGCCGCGAACACGCCCACGAGCTGGCGCCGTACACCGGCCGGATTCGCGAGCGGGCCCAACAGGTTGAAGATCGTTCGGGTGCCGAGCTCGAGCCTCGGCCCGGCGACGTGGCGCATGGCGCCGTGGTGGCGCGGGGCCATCATGAAGCCGATACCGGCGGTTTCGAGCGCCTCCTCGATCACCGGCACCGGCGCCTCGATGTCGACGCCGAGCGCCTGCAACACGTCGGAGGAGCCGGAGCGCGAGGAGAGGCCGCGATTGCCGTGCTTGGCGACCGGCACGCCGCAGGCGGCGACCACGAGGGCCGCGGCGGTCGAGATGTTGTAGGTGCCGGCGCCGTCGCCGCCGGTCCCGCAGGTGTCGATCGCGCCCTCGGGTGCGCGGACGCGGACCATGCGCTCGCGCAGGACGGAGGCGCCGGCCGCGATCTCCTCGACCGTTTCGCCGCGGACCCGAAGAGCCATCAGGAAGCCGGCCATCTGGGCGGGCGTGGCGTCGCCCGCCATCATGATGGCGAAGGCCTCGCGCGCCTGCTCGAAGGCGAGCGGCCGCCCGTCCGCGACGACCGCCAGGATTTCCTTGAAGCGCTGGAGATCGGCGCTCATGCCGGCACCGCCTTACGGCAGAGGTCGAGGAAGTTCCGCAACAGCCGTTTGCCCACCTTGGTCTCGATGCTCTCGGGGTGGAACTGGACGCCGTGGATCGGCAGGCTGCGATGGCGCAGGCCCATGATCACCCCGTCCTCGCTCCAGGCGTTGACCAGGAGCTCGTCCGGGATCGTCGCGGGATCGGCGCACAGCGAATGGTAGCGGGTCGCCTCGAAGGGCGAGGGCAGACCGGCGAGCACGCCCGTGCCGTCGTGCTCGATCCGGCTGATCTTGCCGTGCATCGGCACGGGAGCGCGGACGATGCGGGCGCCGAAGGCCTGGGCGATCGCCTGGTGACCGAGACAGACGCCGAGGATCGGGCAGCGGCCGGCGGCCGCCCGGATCAGCGGGAGCGAAATGCCGGCGCGGTCGGGATCGCAGGGGCCGGGGGAGATCACGATCCCCTGCGGGGCCCCGGCGAGGGCGTCTTGGACGGTGAGCGCGTCGTTGCGCACGACCTCGATCCGGGCCCCCTGCTCGCCCAGATAATGGTAGAGATTCCAGGTGAAGCTGTCGTAATTGTCGAGCAAGAGCAGCATGGGCGACGCCCGGCGCGCGGTGCCTTCGAGCCGCGGGAGCAAACCCGAGGCCCGTGGCCGCGTCAAGGTCGTGCGCCCGGGCCGGAGGAGAGCTTGCCCACCATCGAGCCGGCCGCCGGGCGGTCGCCACGGCGCCTCGAGATCCGCCCGCACCGGCGCCGCCGCTCGCGGCGACGGGTCCGCCGGCTGGTCCGCCGGGCCCTCCTCGTCGGATTCGGGCTCCTGCTGCTGCTCCTGATGATCGAGCCCGAGCGGCGCTCCGAGCGTCGGGCCGCGCTTCCGGCCCCGGCACCGGTCGAGCTCGCGGCGCTCGTGCCGGAGCGTCCGACGGCGGCACAGCCCGCAGGATCGCCGGCCGTGGCTGGGGTCGGGAGCCTCCGGCCGGTCGAGCCGCGGGCCCCGGCCGAGCCGCGGGGCATCGTCGAGCCGACGCCGGGCGGTTCGCCGTCCGTCCCGACGGGCGAGGCCACGCGCGAGCTCGGGCCCGTGTCGGCCGGCGAGCCGGTGCGGGGAACGGGGGAGGAGCGGGTGCGTCTCTCCGGGGGCCCGCCGTCACCTCGGGATCGAGCGGTGGGCGAGCCGGCGCCGATGGTCCACCGGCCGCTGCCGGTGCCGTCGCTCGAGCTCGTTCGACCGGTGCCGGTCGCCTTTCCCGGGCCGGTCGTCCGCCGGCCGGCCGGGCGGCCGACCCTCGCCGTGATCGTCGACGATCTCGGCCTGAATGCGCCTGCGACCCGGCGGGCCATCCGCCTGCCAGGTCCGTTGACCCTGGCCTTCCTGCCCTACGG
>DAIOUO010000199.1:0-6507 GCA_036759485.1 Geminicoccaceae bacterium
GCTTGGCACCGCGCGAGGCGCGCCTCGCCCGCCGCTACGGCTACGTCTTCCAGGCGCCGGCGCTGCAGCCCTGGCGCACGGTCGAGCGCAACGTCACGCTGCCGCTCGAGATCATGGGCTTCCCGCCGGAGGAGCGGGCGGCGCGCGCCCGCCGCTGGCTCGCCCTCGTCGAGCTCGAGGCCTTCGCCCGGCACCATCCCTGGCAGCTGTCGGGCGGCATGCAGCAGCGCGTGTCGATCGCTCGGGCGCTCGCCTTCGAGCCCGACATCCTGCTGATGGACGAACCCTTCGGCGCGCTCGACGAGATCACGCGCGATCGGCTGAACCTCGAGCTGCACCGGCTCTGGCGGCGGACGGGCAAGACGATCCTCTTCGTCACCCATTCGATCGCCGAGGCGGTCTATCTCGCCACCCGGATCGTCGTGATGTCGCCGCGGCCGGGCCGGATCCTCGAGGTGATCGACAGCCCGCTGCCGGCCGACCGGCCGCTCGAGCTGCGCGACACGCCGGACTTCCTGGCCGTGGCCCAGCGCGTGCGCAATGGTCTGCGCGCCGGCCACTCCTACGATTGAAGCGGCGCGGCGCGCCGCGAGGTGCAGCAGCGCGGCAAGCAGGAGAGCGACCAGCGACGACAGGGCGAGTTCGGACACGACACCTCGCGACCTCGACCAAGGCCCTTCTCGCAGGAACGGGTTGAGGAAGAGTTAACGAGGGCCGAAGCCCGCGAGTGCCGTCGCCCGACCGCTCGGTCTCAGACGTCGAGATTGACCACTTTGAGGGCGTTTTCCTGGATGAACGCCCGCCTGGGGTCGACCACGTCGCCCATGAGCGTGGAGAAGATCTCGTCGGCCTCGTCGGCGTGTTCGATCCGCACCTGCAGGAGCGAGCGCCGCGCCGGATCGAGAGTGGTCTCCCAGAGCTGTTCGGGGTTCATCTCGCCGAGCCCCTTGTAGCGCTGGATCGAGAGCCCCTTCTTGGCGAGCTCGACGATCCCCTGCAACAGGTCCCGCGCGCCGTGCACCGGCCGCCGCTCGGCCTTGCGCTCGAGCCGGGCCGGAGCCGCCAGGACCGGCCGCAGCGGGGCCAGCGCTTCCCCGAGCCGGCGGGCCTCGTGACCGCCCGCGAGCGCCGGGTCGAGGCGGTGCCGCTCGCGCCGTTCGCCGTGCCGGAGGTGGAAGACGAGCCCACCCGCCTCGTCGCGGACCACCTGCACACCGCTCGCCCCGGCCCGCCGCAGCCGCTCGGCCACCCGCTGGCCGAGCCCGAGCGCCTCGCTCGGGTCGGCGAGCCGCGACGGGTCGAGCCCGCCCTCGAGCGCGAGCGCCTCGACGAGCTCGGCCGGCAGCCGGCGAGCGAGCGCCTGGAGCGGCCCGCGCGCCGCCCGGGCGGCGCCGACCAGGGCGGCGAGCGCCTCGCCCTCGACCGCCGTGCCGGCCTCGGCGATCAGCCGGGCCTCCTCGAGGCCCTGCCGGACGAGCAGGTCCTCGAGCGCGGCGTCGTCCTTGACGTATTCGACCTTCTGCCCGCGCCGGATCCCGTAGAGCGGTGGTTGGGCGATGAACAGGTGCCCCTTCTCGATGATCTCCGGTAGATGCCGGTAGAAAAAGGTCAACAGCAGGGTGCGGATGTGCGAGCCGTCGACGTCGGCATCGGTCATGATCGCGATCGTGTGGTAGCGCAGCTTGCCGATGTCGAAATCGTCGCGGATGCCGGTGCCGAGAGCGGTGATCAGAGTACCGATCTCCTGGCTCGACAGCACCTTGTCGACCCGGGCGCGCTCGACGTTGAGGATCTTGCCGCGCAGCGGCAGGATCGCCTGGAAGGCGCGGTCGCGGCCCTGCTTGGCCGACCCGCCGGCGCTGTCGCCCTCGACGATGAAGAGCTCCGCCTTGGCCGGGTCGCGCTCCTGGCAGTCGGCGAGCTTGCCGGGCAGGTTGGCGACATCCAGCGGACTCTTGCGGCGGGTGAGCTCGCGGGCGCGACGCGCGGCCTCTCGCGCGGTCGCCGCCTCCACGACCTTGGCGAGGATCGCGCGGGTCTCCTGCGGATGCTCCTCGAGCCAGCGGCCGAGCTGCTCGCGGACCACCTGGGCGACCACCGGCGCGACCTCGGAAGAGACCAGCTTGTCCTTGGTCTGCGAGGAGAATTTCGGATCCGGGACCTTGAGCGCGAGGACGCAGGTGAGGCCCTCGCGCATGTCCTCGCCGGTGAGCTGGACCTTCTCCCGCTTGCCGATGCCGAGACTCTCGGCCGCCGCGTTCAGGGTCTGGGTGAGGGCCTGGCGGAAGCCGGTCAGATGGGTGCCGCCGTCGCGCTGCGGGATCGTGTTCGTGAAGCAGAGCTGGGTCTCGTGGTAGCCGTCGTTCCACTGGAGCGCCGCCTCGACCACGATCCCCTCGCGCTCGCCCCGGATCAGGATCGGGGCGTGCAGCGGCTGCTTGGCCCGGTCGATCCAGCGGACATAGGCGGCGAGCCCGCCCTCGTAGTGCAGCACCTCGTGCCGCGGCGGGTCGCTCCGGCGGTCCTCGAAGACGATCCGGATGCCGGGGTTGAGAAAGGCGAGCTCGCGCAGGCGGTGCTCGATGGTCTGGGCAGAGAACTCGGTGCGCGAGAAGATCTCGCGCGAGGGCAGGAAGGTCACCGAGGTACCGCGGCGCTCGCCCTGCGGGCCCACCGCCCGAAGCGGCGCCACCGGCACCCCGCCCCGCTCGAAGCGGATGAAGTGCTCGGCATCGTCCCGCCAGATCCGAAGCTCCAGCCACTCGGACAGCGCGTTGACGACCGAGACGCCGACCCCGTGCAGGCCACCCGAGACCTTGTAAGCACCGCCGCCGAACTTGCCGCCGGCATGCAGTACCGTCATGATCACCTGGGCCGCCGAGACCCCCTGCTCGGGGTGGATGTCGACCGGGATGCCGCGGCCGTTGTCGGTCACGGTGCACGAACCGTCCGGGTTCAAGATCACCTCGATGCGGTCGGCATGGCCCGCGAGCGCCTCGTCGATCGCGTTGTCGACCACCTCGAAGACCATGTGATGCAGGCCCGAGCCGTCGTCGGTGTCGCCGATGTACATGCCCGGCCGCTTGCGCACCGCGTCCAGGCCCTCGAGGACCTGGATCGACTGCGCCGTGTACTCGCCCGCCACGGCGGACGTCGTGCGCTCATCGCTCATCGGAGACGATCGTCCCGTTGTCGATCTCGAGGAAACAGGCGCGGCCGGCGAACGCCGCGAAGAGATCGCGATCGGTGCCGGAGAGCCAGGCCTGGGCGCCGAGCTCGAGGAGCGCCCGGGCGAGCGCGGCCCGCCGCTGTCCGTCCATATGGGCCGCCACCTCGTCGAGGAGAAGGATCGGCAGCTCGCCCAGGAGCGCCGCCCGCAGCCGGGCATGGGTCAACAAGAGGCCCACGAGCAGCGCCTTCTGCCGACCGGTCGAGCAGGCCGCCGCCGGCTCCCCGTTCGCCGCGTCGCGCACCAGGAGATCGCTGCGGTGCGGCCCGTGCGCCGCCCCACCGCTCGCCGCGTCGAGCTCGCGGCTCGCCCGCAGGGCCGCGGCGAGGCGCTCCTCGACGGTCGCCGCGGGCGCCTCCTCGAGCCAGCGCTCGACCTCGCCCTCGAGCGCCAGCCGCGCGCCGGGCAGGGGCCCGGCCTCGGCCGCGCCGGCCCGCTCGAGGGCGCGCACGAGCTGGCGGCGGGCGGCGGCCACCGCCACCCCGGCGGCGGCGAGCCGTGCCTCGAGGGCCGAAAGCCAGGCCGGATCGTGCCGGCCGCCGCGCAGGAGCGCGGCACGGTCGCGCAGGAGCCGCTCGTAGGTCGCCACGGTCGCGGCATGGCGCGGGTCGAAGGCGAGGACGAGCCGATCGAGGAAGCGGCGACGCTCGGCCGGGCCCTCGAGGAACAGCCGGTCCTGGGCGGGCGTGAGCCAGAGCATGCCGACGAGCTCGGCCCGCCGGGCGCGGTCCTCGAGCCGCCGGCCGTCGAGGGTGACGGTGCGCCGCTCCGAGCCCGGCTCGCGGCCGACCGCGAGCTCGAACACGCCCTGCCGGCCGGCGAGCCGCGCCGCCACCGCCCAGGGCCCGCCGTCGGGCCGCCGGTCGAGCTCGGCCGGGGCCGCCCGCCGGAGGCCCCGGCCCGGTGCCAGGAGCGAGAGGGCCTCGAGGAGGTTGGTCTTGCCCGCACCGTTCGGCCCCACGAGCACCACGGGCCCGGGCGGCGGGACGAGGTCGAGCCGCGTCCAGTTGCGCAGATCGCGCAGCCGCAGCCGCTGAACCGCGAGCGCCGCGACCGGCGCCGCCTCGACCACCGCAGCGCTCGGCCGCATCAGACCCGCATGGGCATGAGCACGAACAGGGCGGCGGGGTCGCCCGGGTCGCGCAGCAGCGTGGGAGCCGCCGCGTTCGCCATCTCGATCCTGAGCTCCGGCCCTTCGATCTGCGCGACGATGTCGAGCACGTAGCGGGCGTTGAAACCGATCTCGAGCGGCTCGCCGCGCCAGTCGCAGTCGAGCTCCTCCTCGGCCCGGCCCTGCTCCGGGCTGACCGCCGAGACGGTGACCCGACCGGCCTCGAAGGCGAGCTTGATCGGCCGGGCCTTCTCCATCGAGATCGTCGCCACTCGGTCGACCGCCTCGGCGAAGGCCCGAGTGGCGAGGACGGCGATCCGCTCGTTGCCGGTCGGGATCACCCGCTCGTAGTCGGGGAAGGTGCCGTCGATCAGCCGGGAGAGCAGACGGGTGCGACCACAGGCGAGCTCGATCCGCCCGGCCGAGACCGCGAGGCGCACCGGCTCCTCCACCCCTTCGAGCAGCTTGCGGAGCTCGCCCACGGTCTTCCGCGGCACGATCACGGGCGGCATGCGCTCCGCCCCCGGCGGCAGCGGTACCTCGATGCGGGCGAGCCGGTGACCGTCGGTGGCGACGCCGCGCAGCGTCCGGGTCGCACCCGCGCCCGCGACGTGGAAATGGATCCCGTTCAGATAATAGCGGGTCTCCTCGGTCGAGATCGCGAAGCGCGTCTTGTCGATCAGCTCGGCGAGCTCGGCGGGGCCGATCTCGAAGCGGATCTCGAGCTCGTCGCCGGCGGTCGCCGGGAACTCGTCCGGCGGCAGGGTCGGCAGCGCGAAGCGCGAGCGGCCGGCCGAGAGCCGGAGCTCGCTCGAGCCGGGCGCCTGCTCGAGCGCCACGGCCGCCCCCTCGGGCAGCTTGCGGACGATGTCGAAGAGGGTGTGCGCCGGCACGGTGGTGGCACCGGCGCGCGCGACTTCGGCCGGCTCGCGGGCGAGGAGGGTCAGGTCGAGGTCGGTGGCCAGGAGCTCGAGGCCGTCGGAGGCGGCGAGCTTGACGTTGCCCAGGATCGGGATCGTGGTCCGCCGTTCGACCACGTTCTGGACGTGGCCGAGCGAGCGGAGCAGGGCGGCGCGCTCGATCTCGAGTTTCATCGACGACTCACCCGCTGGGCTGGCATCGCTCGGGCCCGGCTCGACCGGCGCCCGCCCCGAACGGCTCGGGAACGGCACGCTAGCAGAAAAGCCGGGCGAGGTTGACCCTTTTCGACTCGCTCGGCGGCCCTCGGCGCCGGCCGGCTCAGGCCTGCAGCCGGCGCTTGAGCGCCTCGACGTCGTCGGCGAGCTGGCGGTCCTCGGCCTGCAGCCGCTCGATCTGGCGCACCGCGTGCATGACCGTCGTGTGGTCGCGACCGCCGAAGCGCCGGCCGATCTCCGGCAGGGAGCGCGGTGTCAGGAGCTTGGCCAAATACATCGCCACCTGACGCGGCCGCGCCACCTGGCGCTGCCGGCGGGCCGAGGTCATGTCGGCCATTCGGAGGCCGTAATATTCGACCACCGCCTTCTGGATCTCCTCGATCGTGATCCGCCGGTCGGCGGCGCGCAGCACGTCCTTGAGGATCTCCTGCGCCATCTCGATCGAGACCGGCTGGCGGGTCACGCTCGCCTGCAGCACGATCCGGTTCAACGCGCCTTCGAGCTCGCGCACGTTGCTCGTGATCCGGCTCGCGAGGAACTCGAGGACCCGAAGCGGCACGTCGACGCCGGACGATTCGGCCTTGGTCTGCAGGATCCCGAGCCGGAGCTCGTAAGTGGTGGGGTGGATGTCGGCCACGAGCCCCCAGGAGAGGCGCGAGCGGATCCGCTCCTCGAGCCCGTCGAGATCGGAGGGGCTGCGGTCGGCACTGATGACGATCTGCCGGCCGCGTTCGACCAGCGCGTTGAAGGTGTGGAAGAACTCTTCCTGGGTCTGGTCCTTGCCGGCGATGAACTGGAGGTCGTCGACCATCAAGAGATCGACCGAGCGGAACAGCTCCTTGAAGGGGATGGTGTCCTTCGAACGCAGCGCCAGGATGAACTGGTACATGAACTTCTCGGCGGTGAGATAGACCACCCGCCGGCCGGGATCGCGCTGGCGCACGCGCCAGCCGATCGCGTGCATGAGATGCGTCTTGCCGAGCCCCACCCCGCCGTAGAGGAACAGGGGGTTGAAGGGCGGCGTCGCCGAC
>DAIOUO010000200.1:0-6493 GCA_036759485.1 Geminicoccaceae bacterium
GAGGAGGTGGCGGTCGGCTCCCCCGAGGCCGCGGAAGAGCCGGCTGCCCGCCCGCAGCCGACCTCCGCCCCGCCCGCCGTCTCGCAACCGGCGGCCGTGCCGACGGCGACGCCGCAGACGGCGGCCACGGCGCAGACGGTCCCCGTGCCGACGGCAACCGACCAGCGTGGCGGATCGATCCGGGCACCGGCCAGGACAGCGGCGACCAACGGGCCGACCCCGGCACCGCCCTCGCGGCCCCTGGGCGAGTCGCCGGCCGGCGGCTCGCCGCCCGCGAAGCCGCTCGCCACGGCGGGCGCGTCCTCCGCCGAGGCCGCGAGCGGGGGCGCCGACGAGACCGGTGCGCGCTCGCGGACGGCCGAGGCGGGCCCCGGCGCCGAAACGGCCGAGGCGCCGGCCGGGGCTCGGCTCGCGGCGATCGATCCCGGGGTGGTGCGTGGTCCCTCGGGCCTCGAGATCGTCTTCGACGTCAACAGCAGCTACCTGCCGAAGGGTGCCGCGGCCGAGCTTCGCCGTTTCGTGAAGGATCTGCCGACCAGTGGAACGATCCGGCTCGCGATCGTGGCCGCCGTGGGTGGAGCCGACGTCAAGGAGGCGGGCGGCTCGTCGGGCCTGCGGTACAACCGGTGGCTCGCCGAGCGGCGGATCGGGCGGGTCGCCGACTGGCTCAAGGAGAACGCCGGCGGCCGCCGCCTCGAGATCCGGACGGGCTTCGCCGACGACGATCCCTCGCGCCGGGTGACCGTTCGTCTCGAAGCCGGCGGCTGACGCCACGCGCCCGCTGCCGCCTCGCCTGCGGCCTGCTAGAAGGGGGGGGTGCAGGGGAGGCGCGAGCGATGGATCTGGCCTTCGGGGTCGACCTCGGCGGCACCAAGATCGAGATCGTGGCCCTCGATGGCGCCGGGCGGGAACTCGCCCGGCGTCGGGTTCCGACCCCGCGCGAGGACTATGTTGCGACGATCGAGGCGATCGCCCGGTTGATCGAGGAGGAAGAGGCTCGGCTCGGTGCGCGCGGCACCGTCGGCATGGGTCATCCGGGTGCCGTCTCGCCCGCCACCGGGCTCGTCAAGAACGCCAACTCGACCTGGCTCAACGGTCGGCCCCTGCACACCGACCTCGCCACCCGGCTCGGCCGCGAAGTGGTGCTGGCCAACGACGCCAATTGCCTGGCACTCTCGGAGGCGACCGACGGGGCGGCGGCCGGGGCGCGCATCGTCTTCGCCGTGATCCTGGGCACCGGCGTCGGCGGCGGGATCGCGGTCGACGGCAAGGTGTTGGACGGAGCCAACGCGATCGCCGGCGAATGGGGCCACAACGCCCTGCCGCGGCCGACCGCAGCGGAACTGCCCGGGCCGCGCTGCTGGTGCGGGCTGGAGGGCTGCCAGGAGACCTGGCTTTCCGGGCCCGGTCTCGCCGCCGACCATCGCCGCGTGACCGGCGAGGATCTGACCGGGCCACAGATCGCGGCCCGCGCCGAGGACGGCGATCCGGCCTGCCGGGCCACGCTCGAGCGCTACGCCGATCGGCTCGCCCGCGGCCTCGCCGCGGTGATCAACCTGCTCGATCCGGAGGTGATCGTGCTCGGCGGTGGGCTCTCGCGCGTGGCGATGCTCTACGAGGCGGTGCCGAAGCTCTGGGAGCGGTGGATCTTCTCCGATCGGGTCACGACCCGGCTTCTGCCGGCACGCCACGGCGACAGCTCGGGCGTGCGCGGCGCCGCCTGGCTCGGTCGGGGCGGCCGCGGCGGTGCCCTCAGCGGCAATCGGGGGTCGGCAGCGGCTCCAACCGGTCGAGCCGTCCCTTGAGCACGAACTCGCCGTAATCGAGCGTGATGTCGTGGAGCACGCCGCGACGGTCGAGCTCGAAGCCGATCGCGAAGTCGGGCGTCGCGTCGTTGTTGCCGGCACCGAAATAGGCGAGCCGGACCGGCCAGCGACGGGTGCCATCGACCTCTCGGGACGCCCCGATCACGGCGCTCACGGTCGAGAGCGCGTCCTTGCCCGAGCCGTCGAAGACGGAGTGCGTGACCACCCGCTCGCCCGCCTCGGCCGCGGCGATCAGACGCTTGACGTGCTCGGTCGGGAAGATGGTCCCGGGGGGCAGCTCGAGCCGGCTCTCTTCGGGCAGGGCGAAGAGCGCGACACCCTTGCCGCCCGGCGCCTCGAGGGCGGCCTGGCCGCGATATTCTTCGCCCGGCTTGCCGTCGTCGAAGCTCCTGACCGAGAAGCGCAACTGCGTGTTGTCGCGCGATTCCCAGCTCGTGAAGCGGACGTCGTAGGTGAAGCCGGGGCCCTCCGCGGTCGCCGCCACGAAGCCGAGGCGCTGGTTCGAGATCCAGCCCTCGCACTCGGCCCGCCACTCGAGCACGAGACCACCCTGCACCGCGGTGACCGCGCCGCCGCGGCCGTTGTCGGCGAGCGTCACCCGATAGGCGGCCCGATGCGGCAAGAGCTCGATGGGCCCGGCCCAGGCACCGGTCCCGAAGAGCGCCACGAGGAGCGAGGCGGCGAGCCGGACGGTGCGGGCGGTAGGCGAGGTCTGCATGGCGGAGGCGTTTCCTTCGCGGGCGGATCGGCACAAGCTCGGGCCGTGGCCGGCCATCATCCAAAGTGGCATGCGGGGCCGGAGGCTGCAAGCGGGAGGCTGGAGGGATGGACGGGCGACGGCCGGTGATTCTGGTGACGCGGCGGCTGCCGGAGGCGGTCGAGGCGCGGCTCTCGCGCGACTTCGACGCGCGCCTCAACCCGGACGACAGGACCCTCTCGCCGGAGGAGATCCTGGCCGGCGCGCAGGGCGCCGACGGCATCCTCACCTCGGCGATCGACCGGCTGCCGGCCTCCCTGATCGAGCGTCTGCCGGCGAGCGTGCGGATCATCGCGACCTTCTCGGTCGGCTACGAGCACATCGACCTCGAGGCGGCTCGCGCCCGCGGCATCACGGTCACCAACACGCCGGACGTGCTCACCGAGGCGACGGCCGACGTCGCCATCCTCCTCCTGCTCGCCGCGGCCCGACGGGCGGCGGAGGGCATGCGGCTCATTCGCGAGCGCCGCTGGATCGGCTGGCGGCCGACCCAGCTCATGGGGCTCGGGCTCGCGGGGAAGAACCTCGGCATCGTCGGCATGGGTCGGATCGGGCTAGCGGTCGCGCGGCGGGCACGGGCGTTCGGGCTGCGGATCCACTACCACAACCGGGCGCGGCTTTCGCCCGAGCGCGAGGAGGGGGCGACGTACCACGAGACGTTGGAGACCCTCCTCCCGCTCTGCCCCTTCCTCTCGCTGCACTGCCCCGCGACCCCCGCCACCCGACACATGATCAATCGGGCAACGATCGAGCTCATGCCCGAGGAGGCGGTGCTCGTGAACACCGCGCGCGGCGCTCTCGTCGACGACGAGGCCCTGATCGCGGCGCTGCGGAGCGGACGCCTGTTCGCCGCCGGTCTCGACGTGTTCGAGGGCGAACCCGATCTGCACCCGGGCTATCTCGAGCTCGACAACGTGGTGCTGCTGCCGCACATCGGCTCGGCCACCCGCGACGCTCGCAACGCCATGGGCTTCCGTTGCCTCTACAATCTCGACTGCTTCTTCGCCGGAAAGCCGGTGCCGGATGCGCTGGTCTGAGACGTTCCGCCGCTCGACGCGGCGCGGCCGCGACGGCACGCTGATCGCGGTGAGGGATAGCAGAGGAGGGACGATGACGGGTGCGAGCGACAGCGAGCGGCAGGTCGCGAGGGAGCGGGACCGGCCGTGAGCGGCGAGCGGTTCTGGCGGTTCCTCGCGATCTGGGCGCTCGTGCTCTCGAGCCTGCTGCTCGGCGAGCGCTTCTGGCGCGATCTCTTCCTCACCGCCGACCGGCCCCGTCCGGTCGAGCCGCGCGGCCCGCTCTGGCCCGACGAGGAGCGGGCGATCCGGTTGTTCGAGACGGTTGCACCGTCGGTCGTCGCGGTCGTCACCGAGGGGGCGCGCGGCGAGGGTGGCACGGGCTCGGGTTTCGTCTGGGACGCCGCGGGACACGTCGTCACCAACCACCACGTGATCGAAGGCGCCCGATCGATCGCGGTGGTGCTCGACGACGGCAGCGCCGTGCCGGCCCGTCTCGTGGGCTCCGCCCCCTGGACCGACCTCGCGGTCCTCAAGCTCGAGAGTCCCGAGCTTCGGCCGCCGCCGATCGCGATCGGCAGCTCGGCCGATCTCAAGGTCGGCCAGACCGTGTTCGCGATCGGCAACCCCTTCGGCCTGTCGCGCACGCTCACCCAGGGTATCATCAGCGCGCTCGACCGGCGCCTGCCGACCGCGGGTGGGCGCGAGGTCGCGGGCGTGGTCCAGACCGATGCGGCGATCAACCCGGGCAACTCGGGCGGCCCCCTGGTCGACAGCGCCGGTCGGCTGATCGGGGTGAACACCGCCATTCTGGCGCCGGCGGGTGCCTATGCCGGGATCGGCTTCGCCGTGCCGGTCGATACCGTCAACCGCGTGGTGCCCGAACTCGTCCGGACCGGCCGGGTGCCGTTGCCCGGCATCGGCATCCTCGTGCTGCCCGAGGAGCTCACGGCGCGGGCCGGGATCGCCGGCGTGGCCGTCCAGGCGGTGATCCCGGGGAGTGCCGCGGCCCGCGCCGGGCTGAGGGGGGCCGACCTCGAGCGCGGCCGGCTCGGCGACGTCATCCTCGCGGTCGAGGGCCGGCCGGTCCGCACGCTCGCCGACCTCGCCCTCGAACTCGAGCGGGTCGGGATCGGCCGGCGGGCGCGGCTCGACGTGCTGCGCGACGGGCGGCGGGTGAGGATCGAGGTCGAGGTTCAAGACGTGGGATGAGGAGCGAGGATCGGCCGTTTACCCTTCGTTGAGGATCCGCTGGCAGAAGAGGGAGGGGCGCGTGGCCGGAGGCGTTCGGCCCCGCCCGGGAGACGGCCGATGGAACACCGTGGCCCCGATCTTCTGGAGCTCGTGGAGCGACCCGCCCCGCCGGCGTGCCGGTCGCATGGCCCCGACAGCCGCACGGAGCCCGAACCCGTGCTGTTCTGGGCCGAGCGGGACCTGGCACTGGCCTTCCGCGGCTGGGCCATCGTGACGGCGCTCGTTCTGCCGGTGGGGCCCTTCTTCCCGGATGCGGTGCTCGCGGCGGCCGCCCTCGGGGCGATCGCGACCTGGCTCAACCACAAGGCCTTCCGGCTCGAGCTCACCCGCCACGAGCTCAGGCTGCGGCCGGGCCTTCTGAGCGCGACCCGGCGCTGGCCGCTTTCGGCGATCGGTCTGGTCGAGGCGCGTGACGAGGCGATGCGGCGCGTGCGCTGGGGTGCGCCCCGGCCCCCCGTGGGGCACGTGCTGATCGAGGTCCCGGACGGCCTGCTCGGCATTCCCGGCCTCAAGGACCCGCAGGAGCTCGTCGAGGCGATCGAGATCCTGCGCGCCGGCGGCACGGGTCCGCCCCCGGGGCCTCCGCCACAGTGACGATCCTCGACCCGGCGCTGCTCGGTCTGTTCGCCAACGCCTTCTTGGCCGCGACGATCCTGCCGGTCGCCTCGGAGCCGCTCGCCCTCGCCCTTCTGGCGGCGGGACGCGATCCGTGGCTCGTGTGGGCGGTGGCGAGCCTCGCGAACACGGCCGGCGCCGTGGTCGGATGGTGGCTCGGCCGCACCGCGACGCGCTGGCGGGAGCGACCCTGGTTCCCGGTCGGGCCCGAGGCGCTCGCCCGGGCGGAAAGATGGTTCGCCCGGTTCGGCAGGCCCGCACTCTTGTTGAGCTGGCTGCCGCTCGTCGGGGACGCGCTCACGGTGGTGGCGGGAGCTCTCCGCACGCCGCTCGCCCCGTTCCTCCTCCTGGTCGGCATCGGCAAGGCCGCCCGCTACGCGGCCCTTCTCTTGCCGGCCGGAGCTTGGCTCGGCCCTTGAGCCCGGTCGCCGAGCCGGCCTCGCGAAGGGCTGCCGCGCGACCGGGTGCCGGGCCCGGGACCCTCCGCCTCCGGCGTCGGTGGCTCCGAAGGCCCGAACCCGCCACACGAGCGGCACCGGGAACACGGAGCCACGGCGCCGACCCGATGGCGGATCGATCCCGCTCTCCGCGGACACCGGGTCGGGAACCGTGCCGCTCGGCTTTCCCGCCGGCACACCGCAGGACGGGCAGAGCTCGGCCCGGCGATCGCCCTCGGCCTACCGGGCGGGATCCGTCCGGGCGGTGGCTTCGGTTCGCAGTGGCCGAGGCTCGTCCTCGCCCCGGGGAAGCGCCCGCGCGGGCGGTGCCTCGAGGCCGGGCGCCGCCACCGGAACGATCCTTCCGACGACGGCCCGGTTCGCGCGAGACCCGCGTCCGGTCCCGCAGCGCCGGGCCACCCGGCGGCCGAGGCAAGGGACAGAGCGGGCACCCGGAACCTTCGTCGAGCTCCGGTCCGCGCGCCTGTCGACCGGCTACCGGCGGAGCGGCGGCTGCGTTCGGCGGGCGCGCCCGGTCCGGTGGGCAGCGCCTGGACCGCGCGGCCGCGGGGCGGCCGCACGGCGGGG
>DAIOUO010000201.1:0-6486 GCA_036759485.1 Geminicoccaceae bacterium
GGCCTGCTCCGCGGAGGTCTGCACCCGATGCCCCGGCCCCTCGGCGCCGAAGCGGAGCAGGATCCGGCCGCCTTCCGGCAGCGGGTCCAAGAGCTCGAGGAGCAGGAGTTGCTCGAAGGGGTGCCAGGCGGGCTCGCGCAGCGCCGTGTGGCGGATCGCGATCGGCGGCTCGCTCGCGATCGCCAGGTGATCGGGCAGGTCCGGCCTCCCGGTCTGCGGCACCCCCCAATCCGCCGACCAACACCGGGCGAGGCCGATCTTCGTGCCGGCCGGAAGCGGCTCCACCGCGTCGATCGTGCAGGACCAGCGGATGCTCGAGCCGGCCACCAGCTGCGGCGGCAGATCGGTCAGGGCTCGGGCGGGCGCCGGTCGGTCGTCGGCTGTCGCCCGCGGGCTCCCGCTCCCGGGCTCACTCGGCATCGAGCGCCCGACAGTCGGCCGCGAGCCAGGACACCTTGACCTTCTGGCCGGAGCCGAGGCGGATCTGCCCCGCTCGGTTCGGCAGCTTGACCACGAAATCGTCGTGGCCCAGCAGGGCCAGGCGGACGCGCAGATGGTCACCGTGGTAGATCGTCTCGAGGACCTGCCCCTCGACCTCGTTGTCCAGCGCGATCATCGAGTTGATCGCCACCCGCTCGGGTCGGATCGAGAGCGTGGTCGCGGCACCCGCACCACCCACGTTGCCGGCCGTGGCCTTGATCAGCGTCCCCGCTACCTCGACCAGGCAGCGTTCGGCGAAGCGTTCCCGGATCGTTCCGAGCAACCGGTTGTTCTCGCCGATGAAACGGGCGACGAAGGCGTTGCTCGGTCGCTCGTAGAGCTCGGCCGGGGTCGCGAGCTGCTGGATCCGGCCGTCGTTGAACACCGCCACCCGGTCGGACATGGTGAGGGCCTCGCCCTGGTCGTGGGTGACGTAGACGAAGGTGAGGCCGAGCCGCTCGTGCAGATGCTTGAGCTCGTACTGCATGCTCTCGCGCAGCTGCTTGTCGAGCGCCCCCAGAGGTTCGTCCATGAGCACGAGCTTGGGCTCGAAGACGAGTGCCCGGGCGAGTGCCACGCGCTGCTGCTGACCACCCGAGAGCTGGGCGGGCCGGCGGTTCTCGAAGCCCTCGAGGCGGACCATGGCGAGCGCCTTGGCGACTCGCTCGGCGACCTCGGCCTTGCTCATCCGCCGCACGCCCAAGGGGAAGGCCACGTTCTCGGCCACCGTCATGTGCGGGAACAGCGCGTAGCTCTGGAACACCATGCCGATGTCGCGCTTCCAGGGCGGCAGCCGCGCGACCGGCTTGCCGTCGAGGAAGATCTCGCCTCGAGTCGGCCGCTCGAAGCCCGCGAGCATCATGAGCGTGGTGGTCTTGCCCGAGCCGGAGGGGCCGAGCAGCGTCAAGAACTCGCCGCGGGCCACCTCGAGGTCGAGGCTTTTGACGACCAGGCTCTCGCCGTCGTAGGTCTTCTCCACCCCCGCGAAGCGGACGATGGTGTCGCGCGCTTCCGCCATCTGGGCCCGCCGGCTGTCGTTTCCCGCCCCGCGGTCCGGGTTAGACCAGGGCCGGCGAGGCTGTAAACAGCGCGCCGCCCGGGCCTTGCGGAGATCCGAAGCGTGACCGTGCCCTTGTTCCGCGACGACGCCTATCTCTGGAGCTGCGAGGCCCGAGTGGTCGAGGCCGGACCCACGGGCATCGTCCTCGATCGGACGGTCTTCTACCCCACGGGCGGCGGCCAGCCGGGCGATCGCGGCGTGCTCCGGCTCGAGAACGGCGGCGAGCTCGCCGTCCTCGACACGCACAAGGGCGAGGGCGAGGCGATCGTCCATGTGCCGGCCGAACGGGCGACTCTGCCGCCTCCGGGCAGTCCGGTCGAGGCCCGAATCGATCGGGAGCGCCGGCTCAGGCTCATGCGCACGCACACGGCCCTCCATCTCCTCTGCGCCGCGGTGGCGGCACCGGTGACCGGTGGTGCGGTGGGCGAGCTCGAGGGCCGGCTCGATTTCGACCTGCCCGAACCGACCCTCGACCGGGAGGGGATCGAGGCGCGGCTCGCCGCGTGGGTGGCGGCCGATGCACCGGTGCACGCGCGGTGGATCGAGGAGGCCGAGCTCGACGCCCGACCCGAGCTCGTCAAGACCATGTGGGTGCGGCCGCCGCGCGGTACGGGCCGGGTCCGGCTCGTCGAGATCGAGGGTATCGATCTGCAGGCCTGCGGCGGCACGCACGTGGCGCGGACCGGCGAGATCGGCCGGATCCGCATCACCAAGATCGAGAAAAAGGGCCGGCAGAACCGGCGAATCGCGATCGCGCTCGAGAGCGGGCCGGCCTAGGCGGCGGCCCGCTCGTTCACCGCCTCCCAGAGCTCCGCACCTTCCGGACCCGGCCGCCGGACGACCCGGCCCTGCCGCTCGAGGGCCACGAGATGGGCCATGGTCTCGGCGAGTGCGAAGCCGATCTGGTGCAGATCGAGGGTCCGGGTGAAGAGCCCCGCCATCACTGCGGCAGCGGTGGTCGGCCGCCGGCAGAGGGCCGCCGTCTCGTCGAGCCGCCGCCTGTGGTGCGCGCGCAGCTGGGCGAGCCGGGGCCCGAGCCCGCGATAGGGCCGCTCGTGCGAGGGCAGGACGAGGAGGTCCGGGGCGAGCCCCTCGTACTGATCGAGCGAGCGGACGAAGGCGCCCAAGGGATCGCGCTCGGGCGAGGTCGGCCAGAGGCCCACGACCGGCGTGATCCGCGGCAGGAGCTGATCGGCGCCGATCAGGATCCCCCGCTCGGCCGAATGGAGCGTCACCATCTCGGGCGAATGGCCGCGGCCGACCAGGACCCGCCAGCGGGTCCCGGCGGCCTCGAGCGTGTCGCCGGCCTCGAGGATCGCGATCGAGGCGGGCACCGGGCTGACCCCGAGCCGGTAGGCATTCCCGCGGTCGCGGCGGCGGGCGACCAGATCGGGGTCGAGCCCGGCGCGACGGTCCTGCGCAAGCCCGGCCTCGACGAATTCGGCGCTCTGGTCGAGCTGCAACATCCGCCCGGTGAGCCACTCGGTGCGGGTCATGAGGAGCGGAACGTCGAGCTTGCGCCCGAGCCAGCCCGCCAGGCCCAGATGGTCGGGGTGGAAGTGGGTCGCGAGGATCCGCCGGATCGGCCGCCCGGCGAGCGGACCCGCGAGCAGCTCCTCCCAGATCGCCCGGGTGCGCTCGTCGCCGTAGCCCGTATCGACCAGCGTCCAGCCCGGGCCGTCCTCGAGCAGCCAGAGATTGATGTGGTCGAGGGCGAAGGGGAGCGCGAGGCGCAGCCAGAGGATGCCGGGTGCCACCTCGACCGGCCGGCCGAGCTCGGGCACCGGGGCCGCCCAGACCACCTCGCGCGACGGATCGCCCGTCTCGACCGGAGCCGTCGATCGCACCATCTCTCTCCCCGTGAGCGGACGCGGGTCGATAGCGTCGGCGTGCCGGCGCCGGCAAGGCGGTACCGCGCCGGGCCGATCGGGCGAGGAGGGCGGCGGTGAGCGAACAGACACGCACGGTCGAGGCGGAGGATCCGGCCCTCACGATACGGCGGCTCCTGCGCAGCCAGCCGCGGGCGGCACTCGGCACGCTGCTCGCGGGCACGGGCGAGCCCTACGTCTCGCTCGCCATGATCGCGGTCGACCACGATGCGAGCCCGATCCTGTTGATCTCCGATCTCGCCGACCACACCCGCAACATCCGCGCCGATCCGCGCGTCTCGCTGCTGCTCGACGGCACCGCCGGTGCGCCCGTGCCTTTGGCCGGCGAGCGGGCGAGCGTGCAGGGCCGCGCGGTCTGCGTCGACGGCGACGAGCGCCTCGCCCGGCGCTACGTCGCGCGCCACCCCGACGCCGAGATGTATCTCGGCTTCAAGGACTTCCATCTCTTCAAGGTGACCATCGAGAAGGCGCATCTCGTGGCCGGTTTCGGCCGCGTCCACTGGGTCGAGGGTGAACGCGTCCGTTTCGACACGAGCGGTGCCGAGGCTCTGGCGGCGGCCGAGGCCGAGATCGTCGCGCACATGAACGAAGATCACGCGGATGCCGTCCAGCTCTACGCCGAGCGGCTGCTGGGTCTGCCGGGTGGCGGCTGGCGGCTCACCGGGGTCGACCCCGAGGGGTGCGATCTGCGCGCCGACGGCCGGGTCGCCCGGCTGCCCTTCGAGAAGCCGGTGCGGGACGCCGAGAGCTGCCGGGTCGAGCTCGTGCGGCTCGTCAAACAGGCCCGCGCCAAGGCGGGTATCGCCACCCCGTCCTGAGCGAGAAAGCGCGCGGCCGCGACCTCCCTCAAGCGCCGTTGACCGCGACCCAGACTTCGAGGCCGCCGTCCCAGATCATCTTGAGAGCGACCCAGAGGACGATGACGAGGCCGAGATAAGCGATCCAGCGGTGCCGGTCGATCAGCCGGGCGATCCAGCCCGCCGCCACCGCCATGAGCGCGATCGAGAGCAAGAGGCCGAAGGCCATGATGTAGGGATGCTCGCGGGCGGCGCCGGCGACCGCCAGCACGTTGTCGAGCGACATCGACACGTCGGCGATCGCCACCTGGGTCACCGCCGAGGCGAAGGTCTTCTGGCCCGGTGCGGTCGCGTGCGCGCCGGGCACCACCTGCGGGATCTCGTGTCGCTCGGCCGCCTTCTGGGCCTGCAGCTCGCGCCACATTTTCCAGGCCACCCAGAGCAGCAGCACCCCGCCGGCGAGCAACAGGCCGATGACCGCGAGCAGCTGGGTCGCGATCAGGGCGAAGGCGATGCGCATGAGCAGCGCGAGCGCGGCCCCCAGGAAGATGACCTGGCGCTGCTGGGTGGGCGGCAGGCCGGCCGCCGCGGTGCCGACCACGACGGCATTGTCACCGGCGAGCACGATGTCGATCAGCACGACCTGAAAGAGCGCGGTGAGCTGGGAAGCGAGCTCGCCGGACATCATCGAGGGCGATCCCGGACACGCGGTTGGACGACCGCGCCCGACCGCGCGGCGCCGGCAAGCTAGCTCGCCCGCCGCCGATTTGCACCCCTCCTCGCGCGGATCGCCGGCGTTTCGACCGCGCTCTCCCTCCGCCGCCCGCCGAGCGGGCGCGCATCGCCCAGGAAGTAGGCGAAGGGCAGGAGCGGCCCGTGGCCGCGGGCCGGGTCGTGCCAGCCCGGATGCGCCGCCATCCGCATCAGATGCTCGCGCAGATCCTCGTTGTCCTGGATCGGCGTCGCGTGCGGTCCGGGCTTGCGGTGCTTGGCGAGCACGAGGGCCGCGAGCCCGGCCACGAAGGGGGCCGCCATCGAAGTGCCGGAAAGCTGCGCCCAGCCGCCCTCCTTCCAGGTCGACCAGACCTCCTGGCCCGGGGCCATGAAGTCGATCTCCGGCCCGCGCGAGGAGAAGCCCGAGGGATGACCGAGGGCGTCGTGCGCCGCTACCGTGATGACGCTGCCGTAGCGGCCGGGATAGCCGATGGAGTTGGCGAGCAACGCGCCGGCGTTGCCGGCGGCGCAGATCACCACCTTGCCGGCGGCGAGCGCCGCGTGCACCGCCCGATGCAGCTCGTGGTCGTCGCGCTCGGCGGCGAGCGAGAGCGAAAGGATGTCGGCGCCCACCGACACCGCCCAGTCGATGCCCGCGACGACCTGCGCGAGCGTGCCCCGACCGTTGCCGTCGAGCACCTTGGCGATCACGAGCTCGCATTTGGGCGCGGCGCCGACGAAGCCCACCCCGTTGGCGCGCGCCGCGACGATGCCGGCGCAGTGGGTACCGTGCCCGTTCCGGTCCTCGATCCCCTCGCCCGTGAAGTCGCGGGCTTCGACCACGGCCCCCTCGAGGTCCGGATGATCGGTGTCGATGCCGGTATCCAGGATCGCGATCCTGACACCCTCGCCGCGCGTCTCGCGCCAGACGAGCGGCAGCCGCAAGAGCGTCTCGGCCCAGCGCAGCTGTTCCTCGCGGGCCTGCGCCGCTCGGCCCGCCCGCTGGCCACGACCGCGTACCGCGTGAACGACCACCGGCGGCAGGGCGACCGCGCCGCCTTCGGCTTCCTCGTGCATGGATCCTCGCCGTCGGGGCGGGACCGCCCGCCCTCGGTGACGGCTATGATCCTACAGTAAGAAAGTTTACCTTGCAACCCCCGAGCGCTCGAGGATCACCTCGACCCGCCGGTTGGCCCGGCGCCCCTCGGGCGTGTCGTTGCTCGCGATCGGCTGGTCGGGGCCGCGCCCCTCGACCCGCGTGCGCGCCGCCTCGAGACCGCGGTTGCGGACGAGCCAGTCGCGCACAGCCTGGGCGCGGCGCTGGCTGAGCCGCCGGTTGGCGCCCTCGTCGCCCTGGGAATCGGTGTGCCCCACGAATCGCACCCGCTCGGGCTTCACGAGATCGATCAGCCGGCCGACCCGCAGGAGCGCCCCGTTGGCGGCCTCGGTCAGTTGCTCGGAGCCGAACTGGAACGCGCTGCCCTCGATCACCGTCACCACGGTCCCGTCCGGGTTCTCCACCGCCCGCAGCTCGGCGAGCTGGGCG
>DAIOUO010000202.1:0-6441 GCA_036759485.1 Geminicoccaceae bacterium
GGCGGGGACCCCGCTCGCACTCAGACAGAAGGACCGTGGGCCCCACCGGTCGGTTGCTCCGCCCTTCTTGATGCGCCTCGCGAAAACGCCCTCTCTATTTCCCGCTCGACCCGCCGTTCGAAGTGACGTCGATGCCCCTTGAGCTGATCGGCGATCTTCGATTGCAGAGCCGCCATCAGTTCGTGGCAGCGCTTCGCGTAACTATAGAACGTCCAGTTTCTATAGATTTCTTTCCTTTCGTCCCAATTCTCTACCTTTCCGAGCCGCTGATATACAACCTCTTTGGGAAAGCGTTTCTCGAACTCGTCGCGTGCCATGTCCGGGTGTGCACGACGCCAGCGGCAAACCGCAGAGCGCACACGGTACGTCATCTTCCTATAATGCGCCGATAACGTCGAATCTCGTATATACACGTGTTTCCCATCGAAGCGGAAGCCAAGATACTCCAATCCGTTCTTTCCTTGCTCCCCTTTCACGAAATCAAAACCTATGAGATCACCCACTCGCTGGAACCGGTGAATGGACGTTTTCTCTTCCTTTATCTTGAGGCCACAGCAATATTTTTCTAGGCTTGTCTCGACCCCCCTTACGACCCTCTCGATGTCTCCGTCCCGTTCTGGTATGGCAATCAGTAGGTCGTCGGCATACCGCCTGTAATAGCCGCCACTTCGGTTTACGAATTCGGCGATGGATCGATCGAAATCCAACATGTAAATATTGGCGATGACGTCCGAGATAGGGCAACCCTGTGGTACGCCTCGACCAGAATTGTTAATCGCTATCGATCCCGGAACACGCGCAATCTTCAGACGAAACTCACGCCCCGTGCATAGCCGCATCGGAAGTTTTTTCTTCGGAACGTCGATCACCTTCCCATTTGTAAGGCGGACCTTCTCCGTCATTCCCAATTGCTTCAGACATTCCCGCAGATCGACATATGCATAACGCGTCGCAGCTTCAAATACACGGAAATGATCATTGGGAAGCCGATCCGCCTTGAGTAGCCTACGCCAATCCTCCTTTATCTTATTGTGATCTAGCTTTTCGAAGAAGGACGCGATATCGAAGCAAAAAACCAGAACGTTTCCATTCTGCGCCATCGAAGCAATTTTTTGAAAAGCATCCCGCGCGAAATGTATTGTACTTTTGTGCGAGTGGCGCCTTCGCTGACCGAGCCCTAAAGTGAGAGGGGCATCGGGAATCTTCCGATAAGCTATGACAACGTCGTTCAATCCATAACGCAACAGCTCTGCCTCGTAATATGTCGACAAAATGTGGCGGTAATACATGAAGATGTACGCGTCGCGGCGCGCCCCGAAACGAATTAGGCGCTCTTTGACCTTACCCCGAATTCCCTTTGGCGCGAAGCGTGTGTAACGTTTAGCATACGTGAGAAAGGGATAAAATGTATGCTTTGCCACGCGCTCCGGATTTGTGGCGAGACTTACAGCATCCTCACTGGAGATAGCTCCATCGAAATGCGGATAACGCTTGAGGTATCGTTCGGCGAGCCGCCAAATGTCTCGACGGTCCTGGTTGCTGGACAGTCGCGAGGCTTGCGAGAGGGGGCGGGAGTCGGCCACCATCGTCGATGACCTGGCAGTGCCTGCCGAATCCTCCCGCCCCGCACCGTTTCGAAGTGGCACTTGAGAGCGCCTCGCGTGCTACGCTGCAGCCAGGATCGCATGGACCCGGGTCGGCGAGCGACGGAGCCGGACCGCCAGGGTCGAGCGGGAGACCGTGATGGAATTGTCCACCAGGATCGCCTACCGTGTTGATTGGCGGAGCCGAGCAACTCCGCGGCCCAAGTCCGCAGATGCGTTCGAGATGGGGGCCACGGCACTCGGATGCAAGAGGCCGCCCCCTACCGCTCCCCCCTTCTCCAGGGCTTCATGAGCGCACGGGGATAGTCGGCCCGGCGGGCGGCCAGGAGCAGGGCCGCGATCGAGAGGAGATAGGGCACCATCAAGAAGACCTGCGAGGGCACGAGGCCGCCCGCCAGCGTCTGCAGCCGCAACTGCCAGGCATCGAAGGCGCCGAACAGCAGGGCCCCCAGGAGCGCCTTCACGGGCCGCCAGGAGGCGAACACGGTGAGCGCGATGCAGATCCAGCCCCGCCCGCTCACCATGCCGAAGAAGAAGGCGTTGAAGGCGCTCATCGTGAGGAACGCCCCACCCACGGCCATGAGCGCCGAGCCCGCGACGACCGCCCCGTAGCGCAAGCCCACGACCGACAGGCCCTGCGCCTCGACCGCGGCCGGATCGTCGCCGACCGCCCGGATCGCGAGCCCGAGCGGGGTGCGAGCGAAGAGGAAGGCCAGCAGAAGGGCCGCGCCGATCGCGAGGAAGGTCAAGGGCGTCTGCTGGGCGAGGATCGGGCCCAGGACGGGAACCGCCTCGAGCCAGGGCCAGCCGACCGGCGCGAAGGGCTCGATCCGCGGCGGCTGGGTGAGTGTGGGGAAGGCCACCCGGTAGGCGAAGTGACTGCCGGCAGTGGCCAAGAGCGTGATGCCGAGCCCGGCCACGTGCTGCGAGAGCGCGAGTGTCACCGCCAAAAAGGCGTGCAAGAGCCCGAGCACCGCGCCCGTGCCCGCGGCCACCGCCACTCCCCACCAGAGGGGGGCGCCCAGATAGACGGCGAGCCAACCGGTCATCGCCCCGGCCACGAAGATCCCCTCGATGCCGAGGTTCAACACGCCCGCCCGCTCGCCGAGCAGTGCGCCCAGCGTGCCGAAGAGCAGCGGCGTGGCGATCCGGATCGCCGCCACCCAGAAGGAGGCCTGGAAGAGGATCTCGAGCGCCTCGCTCACGGCATCGCCCGCCCGAGCCGGACCCGATAGCGCAAGAGGAGCCCGCCCACGAGCACGAGCAAGAGGGCGAGGGCGAGGACGAGGTCGGCGAAATAGGAGGAGATACCGAGCGTGCGGCCCATCGTGTCGGCACCCACGAACACGGCGGCGATCAGGAAGGCGGCCGGCACGACCGCGAGCGGGGCGAGGCCCGCGAGCATCGCCACGACGATCCCGGCATAGCCGTAGCCGGGCGAGAGATCCGCCGTGAGATAGCCCTTGAGGCCCGCCACCTCGCCCGCCCCGGCGAGCCCGGCGAGTGCTCCCGAGAGCAGGGCCACGGCGAGCGTGGTGCGCGCCACCGGCAGCCCGGCATAGGCGGCCGCGCGCGGGTTGTGGCCGACCGCCCGCACGCCCAGGCCCCACACCGTCCGGGCCACCACGATCTGCAGCAGGAGGGCGAGGCCGAGGCCCAGGAGGAGCCCGGCATGCAGCCGCTGGCGCTCGACCAGCCGCGGCAGCATCGCCTCGTCGAGCAAGGGCGGCGATTGCGGCCAGCCCAGGCCCATCGGGTCCTTCATCGGCCCCTCGAGCATCATCTGGACGAGGAGCGCGATCACGAAGTTCAACAGGAGCGTGGTCACGACCTCGTCGGCGCCGGCCTTGACCTTGCCGAGCGCCGGCAAGAGCGCCCCGATCGCCCCGGCGAGCGCAGCCGCAGCGAGCACGAGCGGCAGGAGCAGGGTCGGTGGTCCCTCGACGGCCCCGCTGCCGACCGCGACCGCCGCCATGGCGCCGAGATAGAGCTGGCCCTCGCCGCCGATGTTCCAGAACCGTGCCCGAAAGGCGATCGCCGCGGCGAGCCCGGTCAGGAGCAAGGGCGTGGCCCGGGTCGCGGTCTCGGCGAGCGCGAAGGGCGAGCCGACCGCCCCTTCGACGAGCAGTCGCAGCGCCGGCAAGGGCGCGATGCCGATCGCCGCCAGCACCAGGGTCGCGAGCAGGAGCGCCGCCGAGAGCGCGCCCAAGGGCGCCGCCACCACGAGCCAAGCCGGGGCCGCTGCGCGCGGCTCGAGCCGGATCACGAGTGCCCCCCGGCCACCGCCACCTCCTGGCCGGCCATGAGCAGGCCCACCGTGGCGACGTCGAGGGCGGCACTCGCGAACGGGCCGGCGAGCCGGCCGCGGTGCAGGACGGCGATGCGGTCGGAAAGCGCGAGCAGCTCGTCGAGATCCTCGGAGATCAGGAGGATCGCCGCCCCCCGCTCGCGCGCCTCGAGCAGCCGCTCGTGGACGGCGGCGGTGGCGGCTACGTCGAGGCCCCGGGTCGGCTGATCGGCGAGCACGAGACGGGGCGCACCGTCGAGAGCACGAGCCAGCACCACCTTCTGCATGTTGCCGCCGGAGAGCAGGCGCGCGGGTACGCCGGGACCCGGGGCACGGATGCCCCAGGCCTCGATCGCCCGACGGGCCCGCTCGCGCATCGCCCGCCGGCGCAGGAAGCCGAGCCGGCTGGTTTCGGGTGCGGCCAGCCGCTCGAGGGCGAGGTTCTCGGCGAGATCGAGCTCGCCCACGACCCCGTCGCGCTCGCGGTCCTCGGGGATCCGGCCGACCCCGGCGCGGACGGCCGCGCGCGGGCTCGAGAATGCGGTCTCCGAGCCCAGGAGGCGGATCCGGCCACGCTCGGGCCGCAGAAGGCCGGCCAGGAGGGCCGCGAGCGCCGCCTGACCGTTGCCCGACACGCCGGCGATGCCGACGACCTCGCCCGCACGGAGCACGAGGTTCACACCTTCGATCCGGTCGCGGCCGCTGCCGGCTGCGACATCCTCGAGCTCGAGGACGGGACCGCCCGGCGGACGCGGCCGGCGAACCGGCTCGCGCACTTCGCGGCCGACCATGAGCCGGGCGAGCTCGGCCCGGCCCGTGCCGGCGAGCGGCCGGTCGGCCACCTTCCGCCCCTGGCGCAGGACCACCACGCGCTCGGCCACCGCCTCGACCTCGGCGAGCTTGTGGGTGATGAAGACAACCCCGCGCCCGTCGGCCGCGAGCGCGCGCACGGTCGCGAAGAGGCCCTCCGCCTCTTGCGGGGTCAGAACCGCGGTCGGCTCGTCGAGGACCAGCACCCGGGCCTCCCGGTAGAGGGCTTTCAGGATCTCGATGCGCTGACGCGCGCCGACCCCGAGCCGGCCCACCGGCCGGTCGAGCTCGACCTCGAGGCCCATCCGGCGGGCGAGCTCCTCGATCCGCCGGCGGGCGCCGGGTCGCGCCGGCCGCGGCCGCCACCAGGGCTCGGTGCCGAGCACCACGTTCTCGAAGCCCGTGAGATTGTGGGCGAGGGTGAAATGCTGATGGACCATCCCGATGCCGGCGGCGAGCGCGGCCTCGGGCCGGCCGCGCGGCAGGGCCACGAGCCGGCCCGACGGGTCCGCCACCAGCACCTCCCCGGCATCGGCGGCATAGTGGCCGAAGAGGATGCTCGTGAGTGTCGTCTTGCCGGCGCCGTTCTCGCCGAGGAGCGCCAGGATCTCGCCGGCCGCCAGCTCGAGGTCGACCCTATCGTTGGCCAGCACCGGTCCGAAACGCTTGGTGATGCCGCGCAGGACGAGGAGCGGGCGGCGCTCCGCGGCAGCGCCCGCGCCCGGCGCCGGCGCCGGCCGCTCCGTCCGGACGACCACGCTCAGATCGTGGACTTGGGCTCGGCGTCGTTGACGTCGACCCGGAACAGGCCGTCCAGGATCTCCTTCTCCTTGGCGCGGACCTCGGCCACGACCGCAGCCGGCACCAGCTTCTCGTCGACCACGAGGCTCGCCCCGCCGTGCGCCATGAAGGAGTAGGGACCGTAGTCGGCGGGTTCGAAGGTGCCGGCCACCACGTTGGCGATCGCCTTGTCGATCGTCGGCTCCATGTGCCAGAGCGCCGAGGCCAGGATCACGCCCGGATATTGGGCCGAAGTGTCGATCACGTTGCCGATCGCCTTCACGCCCCGCTCCTTGGCGGCGTCCGAGACGCCGAAGCGCTCGGCGTACATGACGTCGGCGCCGCGGTCGATCATCGCGAAGGCGGCTTCCTTGGCCTTCGGGGGATCATACCAGGAATTGATGAACGTCACCATGAACTTCACGTTCGGGTTGACGGCCCGGGCGCCGCTCATGAAGGCCTGCATGAGCCGGTTGACCTCGGGGATGGCGTAGCCGCCGACCATCCCGATCAGGTTCGACTTGGTGTACCGGCCGGCGACCATGCCGGTGAGATACGAGGGCTCGTGGATCCAGTTGTCGAAGACCGAGAAGTTGGGCTTGGCCGGGCCGAAGGAGGAGCCCATGAGGAAGGCCACTTTGGGATAGTCCGCGGCGGCCTTGCGGGCGGCGCGCTCGACGCCGAACACCTCGCCCACGAGCAGATCGTTCCCTTCCTCGGCATATTGCCGCATGACCCGCTCGTAATCGGTATTGGCGACGTTCTCCGACCACTTGTAGCCGATGTCACCGCGCGCCTTGGCGGCATTGAGGGCCTTGTGGATGCGCGAGACCCATTGCTGCTCGACCGGCACGGTGTAGATCGCCGCGACCTTGATGGGCTTGGCCTTCTGCGCCACGGCCGGTCGGGCGAGCCCCGCGAAGAGGAGCCCGCCACCCGCTGCCAGAAGCGTGCGACGAT
>DAIOUO010000203.1:0-6436 GCA_036759485.1 Geminicoccaceae bacterium
CCCGAGGAGGTTCCGGCCGGGTCGGCCGCGGCCGAGCGGCTCGGCCGCCTCGGGTTGATCCTCGAGCAGGCCGCGGGCGGCGGCTACCTCCTCACCGGGTACACCTTCCATTATCGCGAGGCGATCAAGCGGGCGGGCGGCCGCTGGCTCGCCGAGCGCCGCGCCTGGCAGCTCGCGGACGACGCCGCGGTCGAGGCGCTCGCCGCGATGCTGCCTGCCGGTGGCGCGGGCCCCGGCCTCGGCGAGGCCCCCCCCGCACCGCCGTCGACCGGCACCGGCTGGGGCAACAAGCACTATCACGGGCATCGCGAGCGGCTGCGCCAGCGTTTCCTCGATGCCCGACCGGAGAGCCTGGCCGACTACGAACTGCTGGAGCTCCTCCTCTTCTTCTCGGTCTACCGGCGGGACACCAAACCTCTCGCCAAGGAGATGCTCGCCCGCTTCGGCTCGCTCGGCGGAGTACTGGCGGCCGATCCGGCGCGCTACGCCGAGTGTCTCGCCCTCCAGCCGCCCGCCGCCGGCGGCAATCCGGAGCGCGGCCAACAGCGGGACGACGACCTCCGCTTCACCCAGGTCCTGTTGAAGGCGATCCAGGCCCTCGTGCTCCGGGTGCTCAAGGAACAGATTCGCGACCGGCCCGTCATCGGCTCCTGGAGCGCGCTCATCGACTATCTGCACACCGCGCTCGCCCACGAGAGCTGCGAGCAGTTTCGCATTCTGTTCCTCGACCGCAAGAACATCCTGATCCGCGACGAGCAGCAGAGCCGTGGTACCGTCGACCACACGCCGCTCTACCCCCGCGAGGTCGTCAAACGCGCCCTCGAACTCGGTGCTTCCGCGATCATCATGGTCCACAACCATCCCTCGGGCGATCCCACGCCCTCGCAGCCGGACATCGAGATGACCCGGGCCGTCGTGAAGGCCTTGGCGGCCGTCAACATCCAGGTTCACGACCACGTCATCGTCGGCAAGAACCGCCATTTGAGCTTCCGCAGCCAGGGGCTCATTTGAGCCCGGCCCGCCACCGATAGGGGGCGCTGCCTACGCGATCGCCGAAAGCGGCCGCACGACAGCCCGCCGACCGCGGCCGATCCGCGACCCGGCACCTCGACCGCATCGAGGAGCCGGGCCGGCAGGTACTCGACCGGAACCGGATGTCAGTCCCGGCTCCCCACGGTGCCCCGGACCCCGATCCGGGCCCGTCTCCATCGGCCGCGAGGATCGCCCGTTGCGCGGGCTCTCCACCGCGCGGCAACCTGCGTGGCGTCGCCGACCCGCACCGGAGCCCTGGACCCGCGGTCCGCCCGTGACGCCGCAGACGACCCCGCTTCCCGACCTGCCCGTTCGAGCGGTCCTCGCCGAACTCGAGGCGGTGCTCGCGCGCCACGGGGCGGCGGTGCTCGTGGCACCACCCGGTGCCGGCAAGAGCACGCTCGTGCCGCTGGCACTCCTCGATGCCCCTTGGCTCGCGGGCAAGAGCGCCCTTCTGCTGGAACCGCGGCGACTCGCCGCCCGCCTGCTGGCCCGCCGCATGGCGAACCTCCGCGGCGAGCCGCTCGGTCGGACCATCGGCTATGCCGTCCGCTTCGAGCGCGTCGCGGGACCCGCGACGCGTCTCGAGGTGTTGACCGAGGGCGTCTTCCTGCGTCGGTTGCAGGCAGACCCGGGGCTCGAGGGGGTCGGGCTCGTGCTCCTCGACGAGCTCCACGAGCGAGCGATCGAGACCGACCTGGCACTCGCCCTCCTCCTCGAGGTGCGCGCCGCGCTCCGCCCCGACCTCCGGCTGCTCGCCATGTCGGCCACGCTCGAAGCGGAACGGGTGGCGGCACTCTTGGGCGGCGCCCCGGTGCTGCGGGCGGAGGGACGCGGCTTCCCGGTCCTCACGCTCCGACGGCCGCGTCCGCGCGAGGCACCCCTCGCGCCCGCGATCGTCGCCGCGGTCGAGGAGGCGCTCGCGAAGAGCCCGGGCGACGTCCTCGTCTTTCTGCCCGGTGCGCGCGAGATCCGTGCCGCGGCGGCCGCCCTCGGGACCCGGCGACCGGACCTCCTCGTCCGCCCGCTCCACGCCGACCTGCCGCGAACCGAGCAGGAGGCGGCCCTGGCGCCAGCACCGCTCGGTCGGCGCAAGGTGGTCCTGGCGACCGATGTCGCCGAGACCGGCCTCACGGTCGAGGGAGTGACCGCCGTGGTCGATGCCGGGCTCTGCCGGCGCCCGCGTTTCGATCCCCGCAGCGGCACGAGCCGGCTCGTCACCGAGCGGGTGGCGCTCGCTTCGGCCGAGCAGCGGCGCGGTCGCGCCGGACGGCTCGGTCCCGGTCTCTGCCTGCGGCTCTGGGCCGAGGCCGAGGAGCGCGGGATGGCCGCCCATCCTCGACCGGAGATCCTGGAGGCCGACCTCGCCCCGCTTCTCCTCGAGCTCGCCTGTTGGGGCGTGGCCGATCCCTCCCGCCTCGGCTGGCTCGATCCGCCGCCCGAGGCCCGGCTCGAGGCCGCCCGCCGCCTTCTCGAGGCGCTCGGCGCGATCGACCCGCAGGGTCGGATCACGCCGCACGGCCGTCGTCTGGCCGAGCTGCCCGTGCATCCGCGACTCGCCCATCTGCTCCTCGAAGGGCGCGACCGCGGGTCGGGGCCGACCGCCGTCGCCCTCGTCGCGCTCCTCGCGAGCCGCGATCCCTGGCGCCACGAGCGCGAGCCCGATCTTTCTGCCAAGCTCCGCCGCTTGGCCGAGCGGGACGAGGCGGGCGGCGAGCGGGCGGCCCTCGCCGAACTCGATCGCGTCCGCCGCCAGCTCGGCACGCTGCTCGATATTCCGCTCGATCCGATCGAGCCCGCGGCCGCGGGCCCGCTCGTCGCACGCGCCTGGCCGGAGCGGGTGGCCCGCGGCCGCCCGGGAAGCCGAGGTCGTTTCCTTCTCGCCTCGGGACGCGGCGCGTCGATCGACCCGAGCTCCCCGCTCGCGCAGGCCTCCTGGCTCGCCGTGGCCGAGCTCGACGACGCCGGCGCCGACGGCCGGATCCTGTCCGCGGCGAGGTTCGACGAGACGACCCTCCGCGCGGCTTTCGCCGACCGGATCGAACGGCTCGAGGAGGTGACCTTCGATCGGCGGAGCGGCCGTGTCGTCGCGCGGAGCGTGGAACGGTTCGGCTCGATCGAGCTCGTGTCCCGCCCGCTCGCCGGCTCGGACCCGAGTGCCGTGCGGCGGGCGCTGCTCGACGGCATCCGGCTCGTCGGGCTCGACGCCCTGCCTTGGAGCCGCGAAGCCTCCATGCTTCGGGCGCGCATCGCCTGGCTCGGCCGGACCGCACCCGAGCTCGGCCTGCCGTCGGTCGAGACCGCCGATCTTATCGCCACGCTCGAGGACTGGCTCGGCCCGTGGCTCGAGGGGCGCCGCGGGCTCGCCGAGCTCGCAGGCCTCGACCTCGTCCGAGCCCTGTGGGAGCGGCTCGGGCGGGAGGGGTCGGCCGCGCTCGAGCGGCTCGCCCCGGCGGGCCTCGCCCTGCCCGGCGGCCGCGTCGTCCCGATCGACTACGGCCGCGAGCCACCGACCGTGGCCGTACGCGTCCAGGAGCTCTTCGGGCTCGACCGGCACCCCACGATCCGAGCCGGGCTCGTCCCGCTCGTGTTGGAGCTGCTCTCGCCCGCCGGGCGGCCGATCGCCGTGACCCGCGATCTCCCCTCCTTCTGGCGCTGCGGCTGGGCGGAGGTACGAAAGGTGATGCGGGGCCGCTACCCGAAGCACGCCTGGCCCGAGGATCCGCTCAGCGCGACGGCGGCTCGCTCCGGGGCGGCTCGCTCCGGCCGGGCGACGGCTCCAGCGGGTGGTCGAAGCGGATCCGCTCGGTGACGAACGCCGCCTCGGTGCGGCCGCCGGCCAGGAGTGGCCAGCCCTGGCCTGTCCACTGCCGAAAGCCGATCGGCGCGCAGCCGTGGCGGGCGCGCGGCGCGAGCCGCGGGTCGCTCGCCTCGAGGAGCTCGAGGGCACGGATCGCGGGCTCGAGAAACCGGAGCATCCAGGCCGCAGCCAGCACCTCGCCACAGACCCGGCCGTCCTCGGTGAGGATCTGCCAAGCCCCGCCGTGCCCGGCGATCATCGCCCCGCCACCCAGCGGGGTGACCTGAACGAGCCCGGGACCGGTCCTGCCCGCGCCGGCGGGAGCCGGCCGGGCACCACCCGGCTCGACCGTGCCCCGCTCGACGTCGACGAGCCGGACCTCGCCTGCCACGGTGGCGCGGACGAGCGCGCGGCCCGGCTCGCCCGGGCCCGCGAGCTCGAGCCGGACGGGCACGCCCTCGAGCCGGCCCTCGATCAGGATCCCCGCATCGGCGGAGACCGCGAGCCCGAGGCCGAGGATCGAGCACGCGACCAACCTCACGGGCCGGCCTCCGCACCGAGCACCCGCTCGAAGATCGCCCCCACGTGCCGCAGGTGCCAGCCGACGTCGAACAGCTCGCGCAGCCTATCCGCTCCGAGCCTGTCACGGACCTCCGGATCGGCCAGCAAGAGGTCGAGGAACGGCCGGCCCTGCTCGAAGGCCCGCATGGCGTTGCGTTGGACGAGCCCATAGGCCTCCTGGCGCGGCAGGCCCGTGTCGGTCAGCGCGAGCAGCACGCGCTGCGAGTTGTAGAGCCCGCGCGTCGCCTCGAGATTGGCCCGCATCCGCTCGGGATAGACGACGAGCCGGTCCACGAGGCCGGCGAGCCGGTCGAGTGCGAAGTCGGCGAGGATGCAGGCGTCGGGCAGCATCACCCGCTCGACCGAGCTGTGCGAGATGTCGCGCTCGTGCCAGAGCACCACGTTCTCGAGCGCCGGGACCACCGCGGCCCGGATCATCCGCGCGAGGCCACAGAGATTTTCGGACAGCACCGGGTTGCGCTTGTGCGGCATCGCCGAGCTGCCCTTCTGGCCGGGATGGAAAAATTCCTCGGCCTCGCCGACCTCGGTGCGCTGGAGGTGGCGGATCTCGGTGGCCAGGCGCTCGACAGCGCTCGCGAGAAGCCCGAGCGCGCAGACGAGTGCGGCGTGCCGGTCGCGCGGGATCACCTGGGTCGAGACCGGCTCGATCGCGAGCCCGAGCCGGGCGGCCACCGCCGCTTCGACCGCGGGCGGCACCGAGGCGAAGGTGCCGACGGGCCCGCTGATCGCGCAGGTGCCGATCTCCCGCCGGGCGGCGAGCAGCCGGTCGCGGCACCGGCGGAACTCGGCCCAGTGGCCGAGGAGCTTGAGCCCGAAGCTCGTGGGCTCGGCGTGGATGCCGTGCGAGCGACCGATGCACGGTGTGTCGCGGTGTTCGCGGGCGCGGCGGGCTAGGGCGGCGAGCACTCGGTCGAGGTCGGCCAGGAGGAGATCGCAGGCGCGCACGAGCTGGACCGCGAGCGCGGTGTCGAGCAGGTCGGAGCTCGTCATGCCGCGATGCAGCCAGCGCGCCTCCGGCCCGAGCCGCTCCTCGAGATGGGTGAGGAAGGCGATGACGTCGTGCCGGGTCGTCCGCTCGATCTCCTCGACCCGCACGGGGTCGATCAGACCGGGCCCGGCCTGCTCGACCTGCCGCCGAAGGGCGGCGATGTCCGCTGCCGGGACGAGCCCCTGCTCGGCCATGGCCTCGGCCGCCACGAGCTCGACCTCGAGCCAGAGCGCGAGCCGCGTCTCGGGCGCGAAGAGGGCGGCCATCTCGGGCCGGCTGTAGCGCGGGATCATTTGGGCACCCCTCGCGATCGCTGGCGCCGCTCTTAGCAGCAGCCGCTCGCGCCGCGGAACCACCCCGGAGTCGTCGCCGTCCACCCGCCATGCTAGCTCCGAAAGGGGGCGCAGGCTGTCCCCCGGCTCGGAGCCGCGATGCCGACCATTCTCGCCGCAACCGATTTCTCGACCCGCTCCGACCGCGCGCTGCGCCGGGCGGTGCTGTTCGCCCGCCAGATCGGCGCCGATCTCGTCCTCGTGCACGTGGTCGACGAGGACCGGCCGGCTCGGCTGGTGGCCGCCGAGCGACGGGAAGCCGAGCTCCTCCTCGCCGAGCTCGCCGACACCATCGATCGGAGCGACGCGGTCGGCTGCCGCTGGCTCGTCCGGGGCGGCGATCCTTTCGCGGGTGTTCTGGAGGCGGCCGAAGCGGTCGACGCCGACGTCGTGCTCGTCGGCCCGCCACGCCGGCAGCTCCTCGCGGGTGTCTTCACCGGGACGACGGCCGAGCGAGTGATCCGCGGCAGCCGGCGGCCGGTTCTGGTCGCCAACGGGGTCCCTTCCGCACCCTACTGACGCCTTCTCCTCGCGACCGACCTCTCGGAGGGGTCGCGTGCGGCCGCATCGGCCGCGAGCCGGCTCGGCCTCGACCGCGGCGTGACGCTGATCGCCGTCCACGCCTTCGACGCGCCGGCCTCGACCCTCCTCCTGCGCACGCCGGTGACCGCCGCCGACCGCGACCGTTACGTGGCCGAGCGG
>DAIOUO010000204.1:0-6417 GCA_036759485.1 Geminicoccaceae bacterium
GCACGGCCCGAGCCCATCTCGCCCGGGTCGGACTGCCGGTGCGGGCCTCGGCCGTCCGCCGCGGCGGCTTTCCGGTCGAGGAGACGATCGCGCTCATGCGCCGCGACAAGAAAGCCGCCGGCGGCCGGCTGACCTTCGTGCTCTCCGCCGGGATCGGCCGGGCCGAGCTCGCCCGCGACGTTCCCGAGGCCGAAGTCCGCGCGCTGCTCGCCGCCGATGACTGAGGGCGACCATCCCCGATCAGCCGGCACGGGCCGCCCGCGGCGGTCGCTCGGGCCGGTGCCGTGACGACGCTCCTCCTGATCGTCTTGTTGCTCGCCGCCAACGCCTTCTTCGTGGCGGCCGAGTTCGCCCTCGTGCGGGTCCGCTCGCTGCGGCTCGACGAGCTCGCCGAGCGGGGCAGCCGGCGGGCCCGGCTCGCCCGTCGGATCCTGCCGCATCTCGAGGCCTATCTGGCGGCCTGTCAACTCGGCATCACCATGGCCTCGCTCGGCCTGGGTTGGGTCGGCGAGCCCTTCGTGGCGGCCCTGCTCGAGCCGCTCTTCGCGCTCCTGGGGCTCGGCGAGCGGCTGTTGCACACCGTGAGCTTCCTCGCCGGCTTCCTCCTCTTCTCCGCACTCCACATCGTGGTGGGCGAGCAGGTGCCGAAGACGCTGGCCATTCGCCGGGCGGAAGCGGCGACCCTCTGGGTGGCGGTGCCGCTCGAGACCTTCTTCCGCGCCATGTACCCGCTCAACTGGCTCCTGAACGCCGCCTCGCGGCGCCTCTTGCGCCTTCTGGGCGTGGGCGAGGCGGCTCCGGCCGAAGTGGTCTCGACCACCGAGCTCAAGAGTCTGATCGGCCTGTCCCGGCGCTACGGCGCGGTCGCCAAGCACGAGCACGACATGCTGGGAGCGGTCCTCGATCTCGCCGAGGTCGAGGTCGGTGCGGTCATGACCCATCGCCGCGACATGGTCACCCTCGACGCCGACCAGCCGATGCCGGAACTCCTGCGCCAGATCCGGGCCTCGAGCTTCACCCGCTTCCCGGTCTGGCGCGGCGATCCCGATCAGATCGTCGGCATCCTCGACGCCAAGCGCCTCCTGGGATTGCTCGACGAGCACGGGCGGCTGCCCGAGCGGATGAAGTTGGACGAGCTCCTCACCCCGCCCTGGTTCATCCCCGACACCACCGCCCTCTACCAGCAGCTCCTCGCCTTCCGGCAGCGTCGCCAGCACCTGGCGCTGGTGGTCGACGAGTACGGCACGCTCATGGGGCTCGTCACCCTCGAGGACATCGTCGAGGAGATCGTGGGCGACATCGCCGACGAGCGCGACCGCGAGAGCCCGGCCGTGCGGCCCGACCCCGAGGGCCGGGTGGTGGTCGACGGCCGTACCCCCGTCCGCGACCTCAACCGCCAGTGCGACTGGGCGCTGCCGGAGGACGAGGCGGTGACCGTCGCCGGCCTCGTCATGCGGGTGGCACGCCGGATCCCCCGCGAGGGCGAGGAGGTCCTGGTCGCGGGCTACCGGATCACCGTGCTCGAACGCCGTCGCCACCGGCTGGTCCGGCTCGCGGTCCGGCCACCCGAGGCCGAAGCCGAGGCCGCCTGAGCCGACCGCCGGACGACCGCGGACCGCCCGCGCCATCGCCCGTCGTCGGCTGCGCCCCGGCCGCCGACCGCCCCGTCGCCCGGCATCGTCCGGCCGTTACTCGACGAGCCAGGGGCCGAGATTGTCGCGCACCGCGACCTCGAGCGCGTCCTCGAGCTGGTCGAGCACGTCGGCCGCGAGTGCTCGGGCACCCTCGTCGCGGCGAGTGATCGAGCTGCCGGCCGGCAGCGCCCGGGCTCGCTGGACGGCGACGCGGGTGCGGGCGAGTTCGCGACCGTCGGCCTCGAGGATGCGGACGCGGACCGCCACCGCCCCCTCCTGGGCGAAGGTCGGCTCCCGGGTGACGAGGCCCGTCATGCCCCCCTGCCGGCCGGCCGCCAGCCGCTCCGTGAGCGCCGCCTGCTCGAGATCGAGCCGGGCGACGGGCGTCCCGCCGGCCGCCACGAGCCGCGCCCGCAGCCGCGCCCGGACCGCTTCGGCGAGCTCGCGCGAGCGCCGCTCGTCGATGAAGTTGGCGGACGGGAGCGGCGCCGGCGGATCGCCGTCGAGCAGCGCGCCGACCGCGAGCCGGATCGGCGGCCGTGCCGCGCGGGGCTCGCGGGCCGTTCCCGACGGGCCGGTGCAGCCGGCGAAGGCCACGGCCAGAAGGCCGATGGCGCCGCGGCGCGGGATCGCGATCGGGCGGGTCTCGGCCGAGCGCCGCCCCTCGGTTCTGCCCCGCGGCTCGGCCCTGCTGCCCGTCTCGGCCCGGCTGCCGGTCCCCGCCTCGCTCCCGCTCTCGGCCATGCCTCAATGTCTCCGGCCGGCGACGAGGCCGGCGATCGCCGCCTCGTCGAAGCTGTAGACCCGGTTGCAGAATTGGCAGGTGACCTCGACCCTCCCGTCGGGCAACCGCATCTCGGCGAGGGCCTCGGCCGGGAACCGCCGCAGCATCGCCCGCACGCGGTCCTCGGTGCAGGAGCAGCCGGCCTCGAGCGGGAGGGCCGTGTAGACCCGCACGCCGGTCTCGTGGAACAGGCGGTAGAGGACCGTGTCCGGGTCGACCGCGGGTCCGGTGAGCTCGGCCTCGGTCGCGGTCTCGAGCAGGAGCATGGCCTCGCGCCAAGCCTCCTGTGCCGCTTCCTCCTCGGCACCCGGGGCCGCCGGCAGGGCCTGCAGGACGATCGCACCGCCGTGCCAGGAGCGCGAGCGCGCGTCCCGCGCGACCGCGAGCTTGATGCCCGTGCGGATCTGCTCGGAATGGCGGAAATAGGCGAGCATGGCCTCGGTCAGGCTGCGCCCCTCGAGCGAGACGATACCCTGTTGCAGCTCGCCACCGACCCGGGTCTGGTCGACGGTGAGCGCCACCAGTCCCTCGCCCAAGAGGTCGCGGCCGCCCTCGCGGTCTCCGATCGCCGCCGCATCGAAGCTCGCATAACCCCGCATGCGACCGTGGTTGGTGCAGTCGGCGACCATGAAGCCGACCGGCCCGTCACCGCGGACCTGGAGGCTGAACAGGCCGTCGAACTTGAGGCCGCCCGCGAGCCCGCCGGCGAGCACCAGGAGCTCGGCCAACAACCGGCTCACGGGCTCGGGGTAGGCGTGCGCCTCGAGCACCCGGTCGAGCGTCCGGCCGAGCCGCACGAAGCGGCCGCGCAGGCCGGAGCCCTCGAGCTGGAAGGGGCGCAGCAGATCGGAGGAGGCGGGGATGCGGTCGGCCTGGTCCATGGTCGCGGCGATCCGGCGAGGGTCCACGTCCACCATGGTCGATCCGGCCGCGCGCGCCAAGCCGCTCAGCCGCCGAGGCACCAGGCGAGGATCGCCTTCTGGGCGTGCAGCCGGTTCTCGGCCTCGTCGAAGACGACCGACTGCGGACCGTCGATCACCTCGGTGGTGACCTCCTCGCCCCGATGGGCCGGCAGGCAGTGGAGGAAGAGCGCGTCGGGCTTGGCCGCGTCCATGAGCCGACGGTCGACGCGGTAGGGGGCCAAGAGGGCGTGGCGCCGCTCGACCTCGACATCGCCCATCGACACCCAGGTGTCGGTCAAGACCGCATCGGCGTCCCGCACCGCTTCGAAGGGGTCGCGGAGGATCCGGACCCGGCCCTGATGCGCCTCGACCCAGCGCAGGAGCTCGGGCTTGGGTGCCATCTCGGCCGGGCAGGCGAGATCGAGGCGGAAGCCCAAGCGGACCGCGGCGTGGATCAGCGAGGTGGCGACGTTGTTGGCGTCGCCCGACCAGGCGAGCTTGAGCTCGCGGATCGGCCCCTTGCGCTCCTCGATGGTCATGACGTCGGCCACGATCTGGCAGGGATGCGAGGCGTCGGTCAGGCCGTTGATCACCGGCACGCCGGCGTGGGCCGCCATCTCGAGGAGCTTGGTATGGGCGTCGGTGCGGATCATGATCGCATCGACGTAGCGCGAGAGCACGCGGGCGGTGTCGGCGATCGTCTCGCCGCGGCCGAGCTGCATGTCGCGGGAGGAGAGGACGACCGCGTCGCCGCCGAGCTTCTTGGCGGCGACCTCGAAGGAGACCCGGGTGCGGGTGCTCGGCTTGTCGAAGATCATGGCGAGGATCCGGCCCGCCATCGGCCGCGCCGGATCACCCGCTTTGAAGGCCTTGGCGCGCTCGAGGATGGATCGGAGTTCGTGCGGCTCGAGCGCGTCGAGGTCGAGGAAATGGCGAATCATGCCGCCTTCGCCCGGAGCGTCTCGGCCAGGATCGCACAACCCTGCTCGATCTCGGCCTCGCTGATCGTCAAGGGCGGCAACAGGCGGAGCACGTTGTCGGCCGCCGGCACGGTCAGGAGCCCGGCGGCGCGCAACTCCGCCGCCACCTCGCCGTTGGGCCGCGCCGTCTTGATGCCGACCATGAGGCCGAGGCCGCGCACCTCGAGGATCGCGCCGCCGAGCCGTGCCGCGGTCTCCTCGACCCGGCGGCGGAACAGGGCGCCCTTGGCCGCCACGCTCTCGAGGAAGCCCTCGGCCAGCATGACGTCGAGGACGGCGTTGGCCACCGCACAGGCCAGAGGGTTGCCGCCGAAGGTCGAGCCGTGGGCGCCGACGGTCATGCCCGAGGCCGCCTCGCCGGTCGCCAGGAAAGCGCCGATCGGGAAGCCGCCGCCCAGGCCCTTGGCGATCGCCACCACGTCCGGCCGCACCCCGAGGGCCTCGTGGGCGAAGAGCCGGCCGGTCCGGCCCATGCCGGTCTGGACCTCGTCGAACACGAGGAGGCAGCCCTCGCGGTCGCAACGCTCGCGCAAGCCCCGCAGGCAGTCCACCGGCACGGGCCGAATACCGCCTTCGCCCTGGATCGGCTCGACCATGACCGCCGCCGTCTCGGGGCCGATCGCCCGCTCGAGCGCCTGGTGGTCGCCGAAGGGTACGATGTCGAAACCGGGCAGGAGCGGCTCGCACCCCTCGGTGAGCTTCTTCGAGCCGGCGGCCGAGATCGCCGCCATGGTGCGGCCGTGGAAGGCGCCCTCGAAAGTGACGATGCGGTGCCGCTCGGGCCGGCCCTTGGCCCACCAGTAGCGGCGGACGAGCTTGATGCAGCCCTCGATCGCCTCGGCCCCCGAGTTGCAGACGAACACGGTCTCGGCGAAGGAGTGGGCGACGAGCCGGTCGGCCAGCCGCTCCTGCTGCTCGATGCGGTAGAGGTTGGAGACGTGCCAGAGCCGGGCCGCCTGCTCCTGCAGGGTCTTCACCAGGTGCGGGTGGCAGTGACCGAGGCCGGTGACGGCGATCCCGCTGCCGAAGTCGAGATAGGCCTTGCCGCGTCGGTCGTACAGCCAGCTGCCCTCGCCGCGCTCGAAGACGATGTCGATCCGATTGTAGACCGGCAGAAGGGAAGGCACACTGCTGTTGCGCATGGCTCGGCCCGAAGCTGCCCGCCGCGGGCCCCCGGGCCCGCGCGCGAGAGCGCGACAGTGGCGCCCGTCGCGGGCGAGCGCAAGCCGGCGTGCTTCCCTCGAGCTCGGGTTCGTTCCGTCGACCGGGCCCACGGCGCGCCGTCCGGTTCAGGCGAAGGCGCCGTCGGGCGGGTCGGCGTGCGGCGGGAGCGGTACGCCGAGCTCGCGGGCGTGCCTGAGCCAGGCCTCGCGCGCCTGCCGCGCCCGACCGACGGCGTGGTGGGCCTCGGCCTCGGCACCGAGCCGACGCAACAGCCGGCGCAGCTCGGGGTTCGGCTCGGGGCCCTCCGGCTCGTCGGGCTCGCCGGGCGGCGGCGCGGCCGGCGCCTCGAAACGGTCGATCGGGTCGGTCGCGGGCGGGCCGCTCGCCGGTGCGGCCACCGCCTCCGTCCGCCAGGCCGGATGATCGGCCCCCGGGTCGAGACCGGCGCGTGCCCAATGGGCGAGGACGCGGGCGTGCTCCGCCGGATCGTCGATGCGGCGCAGCTCCTCGAGGACCCGCCAACGATCGGCCGGGCAGACCCATTCGGCGGTGAGCGAGGCCATGGGGCGCCGCCCCGTGCCGGGCGGCACGACCCAGGCCTCGTAACCGACCGCGTCCCAGAGCGCGCGCGTCTCGGGGTCGAAGGTCGCGATCAGGGCTTCCACGGCCGCGGCCTCGGACCCCACGGGCGAGCCCGGGTCGAGCCCGGGGGCCGATCGGGCGCGGCTCGGCGGAGCGAGCAGGCGGGCGAGACGGGCAGCCTCGAGCGGGCGTCCCTCGCGCAGGAGCCGCTCGGCACTGGCGCGGGCGAGGGCGTGCAGGTCGAGGGATGCCGCCGCAGCGGGCTCGGCGACGGGTGCTGCTACCGTCGTGGCCGGCTCCCGGTCGAAGCGGCTCGGATCGGCGGGCTCGCCGGCAGCCTCCAGGGCCTGCGCGGCGGAAGCGTCGTCGGC
>DAIOUO010000205.1:0-6372 GCA_036759485.1 Geminicoccaceae bacterium
GGGCGTCGGTCGGGCGCGGACGGTGGGTCGAGACGCGCTCGAACCGGTCGAGGATCCGATCCGGGAGAAAGCGCGAGCGGGCGGCGCGCACGTGCCGGTCGCCCAGCCGCGGCTGGCCGAAGGTGTAGAAGCGCTCGGGTAGGAGGAGCTCGAGGCGGTCCTTCGCGCGCGTCATGGCGACGTAGAGCACGCGGCGCTCCTCCTCGATCTCCTCGGCCGTGCCGGTCGCCATGTCCGAGGGGATGCAGCCGTCGACGCAGTTCAGGACGTAGACGATTTTCCACTCGAGGCCCTTGGCCGAGTGGATCGTCGAGAGGGTGAGACAGTCCTCGTCGCGCCGCGGCACGCCCGCCTCGTCGGATGCGGCGGCCGGCGGGTCGAGGGCGAGCTCGGTCAAGAACCGCCTGCGGTCGGAAAAGCGCGCCGCCAGCGCCACGAGCTGGTCGAGATCGGAAAGGCGCGGTGCCGGGTCGTCGTGGAGGTCGGGCAGGAGCGGGTCGTAGAAGCCGCGGACCCGCTCGATCTGGCCGGCCCAGACTGTGGCCCCCTCGAGCTCGACCAGGAGCGCGCCGAGCACCGGCCAGAGCGCGCGGGCGGCGGGCGGCGGCGCGAGCGCGGCGAGCCCGGCCAGCCCGCGGCCGGCACCGGCGGCGGCGTCGAGCAGCCGGCGCGCGGTGCCGGGGCCGATGCCGGGCAGGAGCTGGAGGACCCGAAGCCCCGCCACCCGATCGGCCGGGTTCTCGGCGAGCCGCAGGATCGCGAGCACGTCCTTGACGTGCGCGGCTTCGAGGAACTTGAGACCGCCATATTTGACGAAGGGGACGTTGCGGCGGACGAGTTCGACCTCGAGCGCTGCCGAATGGTGCGCGGTGCGGAACAGGACGGCCTGATCGGCGAGGCGCAGGCCCTGCTCGCGCGCTTCGAGGACGCTTCGGACCACGTGGTCGACCTGGGCCTGCTCGTCCTCGAGATGGACGAGCCTGGGCTTCTGCTCGGAACGGCGCTCGGACCAGAGGCGCTTGGAGAAGCCCTCGCGGGCGAGGCCCATGACGGCGTTGGCGGCATCCAGGATCGGCTGGACGGAGCGGTAGTTCTGCTCGAGCCGGAGGATCGCCGCGGGCGTGGCGAAGGCCTTCGGGAAGTCCAGGATGTTGCGCACCGTGGCGGCGCGGAAGCCGTAGATCGCCTGGGCGTCGTCGCCGACCACGGTCACGCCGCGGCCGTCCGGCACGAGCGCCTTCAAGATGGCGCCCTGGAGCGGGTTGGTGTCCTGGTACTCGTCGACCAGCACGTGGTCGAAGAGGCCGCCGATCTCCGTCGCGAGGCCGGGCTCGCGCAGGGCCCGCTCGAGGGCCAGGAGGAGATCGTCGTAGTCGAGCACGCCCTGGCGGGCCTTGGCGCGGGCATAGGCGCGGAAGAGGGCCTTGAGCTCGTCGCGCCATTGGGTGCACCAGGGGAAGCGGCGGGCGAGCACGGCCTCGAGGCTGTCCGTGGCGTTGACGGCGAGACTGTAGATCGAGAGGCAGGTGTCCTTGCGCGGGAAGCGCCGGTCGATCCGGGCGAGCCCCTCCTCTTCCCGCACGAGGTCCAAGAGGTCGGCGGCATCGGCGCGGTCGAGCACCGTGAAGCCGGGCTCGAGGCCGACGCGCTCGGCGTGGAGCCGCAGGAGTCGGGCGGCCACGGCGTGGAAGGTACCGGCCCAGAGGAGGCCCTCCCCGATCGCGGGGCGCGGGCCCAGGACCTCGAGGCAGAGCCGTTCGACCCGGCGCGTCATCTCCTCGGCCGCGCGGCGGGTGAAGGTGAGGAGGAGAATGCGGCGCGGGTCGGCGCCGTGGACCAGGAGGTGCGCCACCCGATGGGCGAGGGTGCGGGTCTTGCCGGTGCCCGCGCCGGCCAGGACCAGGAGCGGCGGGGCGGGCTTCGGCGGGCTGCCTTCGATGCCGAAGGTGGCGGCTTCGCGCTGGGCCGGGTTCAGCCCTCGAAGGTGCGGCGGATCGGCGCTCACGCGGCTCCCCTTAGCGGGCGCGCGAGGTCTGCGGAAGGCGCGCGGGCCCGTGCGCCGGGCGCGGTTGCGAGCGGGACCGCGGGCCGCCATGATAACGTCGTCATCGGGCCGCGGGAGGCAGACAGATGGGCAAGGCTCTGAGCGAGGCGGAGGTCGCGTTCTATCGAACGCAGGGCTATGTCTTCCCGATCGACGTGCTCAGCGCCGAGGAGGCCCGCTTCTACCGCGGCGCGCTCGAGCGGCACGAGGCGCGGTTCGGCGGCGAGCTGCCCAAGGAGCTGCGGCACAAGCCGCACCTCACGATGCGCTGGGCCGACGAGCTCGTGCACCATCCGAAGATCCTCGATGCGGTCGAGGACGTGATCGGCCCGAACATCCTCTGTTGGGAGTCGGTGATCTTCGCCAAGGGGCCGAAGACCCGGGACTACATCGCCTGGCACCAGGACATCACCTATTGGGGCCTGGGCTCGGACGATGTGGTGACCGCCTGGGTGGCGCTCTCGCCCTCGACGGTCGAATCGGGCTGCATGCGGGTGGTGCCCGGGACCCACACCCGCGAGGTGGTGCCGCACCGCGACACTTATGCGAAGGAGAACCTCCTCTCGCGCGGCCAGGAGATCGCGGTCGAGGTGGGCGAGGAACAGGCGGTCGACATCGTGCTGATGCCGGGTCAGATGTCGCTGCACCACGTCAAGATCTTCCACGGCAGTTTCCAGAACCGTTCGGACGACCGGCGAATCGGCTTCGCGATCCGCTACATCCCGCCGCACGTCCGCCAGGTGGTCGGGGCGGCGGACAGCGCCATGCTCGTGCGCGGCCGCGACACGCACGGTTATTTCGAGCTCGAGCGGCGACCCGCGGCCGATCTCGACCCCGACCAGCTGGCCTATCATGCGCGGCTGCGGGAGCAGCGGATGGCGATCCTGATGCGGCCGGTGTAGGAGGGGGTCGGGGCACGGCCGGCGGCCGCAGGCCCGGAGAGGTCGCTCGGGCGAGGCCGGAGGGCTCGGTCGGGGAGCGCGGCGGTTGCCCGTCGTCGAGAACGAACCGGACCTGCTTGCGCTGCTCGTCGAGTATCTCGCCGCACAGGGCTTCGCGGTCGAGGCGGTGGCCGGCGGCGCCGGCCTGCGCGCCACGCTCTCGACCGGTCGGTCCGCTCTCGTCCTGCTCGACATCGGTCCGCCGGAAGCGAGCGGGTTCGAGCTCGCCACCCTCGTCCGCCGGGCGCCGGGCCCGCTCGGGCTCCCGTTCCCGACCGGTCGGGAGGGGCTCGACCACCGGCTCGCCGGGCTCGCCGCCGGGGCCGACGATCACATCGCCAAGCCCTTCGAGCCGCGCGAGCTCCTGGCCCGGATCCGGGCGGTCCTGCGCCGACTGCCGGCGGCGGTCGCCGCCGAGCCGGGCCAGCGGACGATTCCCTTCGGCCGCGGTCGGCTCGACCCCGAGGGGCGCCGGCTGGTGGACCCCGACGGCGCCGACATCCGGATCACCACCACGGAGTGGGGGTGCTCGAGGCCTGCGCCCGCCATCGCCGCCGGGTGCTCACGCGCGGCAGGCTCGCTCGCCTCGCGCTCGGCCGCGAGCCGGGCCCCGAGGACCGCGCGATCGACGTGTGGATCACCCGTGTCGGGCGCAGGCTCGAGGCCGGTCGCGAGAACCCGATCCGGACGGTGTGCGGCCAGGGTCGTCTCTACGATCGCGAGGCGGGCGGGTCCGAGGCGCGCCGGCTCCGAGGTGGCGAGGTCCGGGGCTCAGTAGTCGTAGCGCCATTCGAGGCCGAAGCCGGTCTGGCTCGTCTCGCGCACCTCGGTGGTGCCGCGGACATTGTTGCCGAGGTCGATCTCGACGCGCGCCCGGCCGCTCTCCGGGGTGATCCCGCGCTGCATCTCGACGAAGACGCGCTCGCTCACATACTTCCCGGCCCTGAGCGCACCGCCCGAATCGGCGTCGCCGCCGACATCCAGCGTGTCGAGACCGGCGGCCCGGCGCAGCGGGCTCAACGCGTCGATCCCCCCGCCCTGGAGGGTGGCGATCGAGTTGGCGAGGATGGCGCCCTGGAGCGGCGTGATGCGGGCCATCTCGCGGCCGAAGAGGACGCGGGCGAGGATCTCCTCGCGCGGCAGCGGCGGCTCGCTTTCGAGCACGACCTCGAAGCCCGGGGCACGCCCGCGCAGCCCGACCCGAGCGGTGATCTCGGCCTTGCGGGCCGTGCCGAGCAGATCGAGCCGCGGCAGGGGCGGGCGGGCGCCGTCGAACTCGATCAGCCCCCGCTCGAGCTGGAAGCGGCTGCCGAGGAGGTCGAGACGGCCGCGGCGCAGCTCGATCCGGCCCACGACCTCGGGTTCGGCGAGCGTGCCCCGGGCGCGGACCCGACCCTGCCATTCCGATTCGAGGCCGCGGCCGCGCAGGAAGAGGCGCTGATCGGCTTCGAGCCGGAGATCGAGGCGGACCGGCGAGGGCGGGCCCGCGGCCGGCTCGGGACCGGCTCGGGCACCGTCGCCTACCTCCTCGACCGGGATCGTGGCCGGCACGGGCGGCGGCGGATCGGGCAGGCGGATCTCGGCGCGGTCGAGCTCGAGCCGGGCCACGAGGTCGATGCCGGAAGCGTCGCCCCGAGCCTCGGCGGTGCCGGAAAGCGTGGCGGTGCCGAGCTCGGCGGCGAGGGCTCGGAAGCCTGCGAGCTCCAGGCGGAGAACGAAGCGGCCGGCCGCGAGGTCGACGCTGCCCGTCCCGGTCAGGCGGCCGTCGCGGCGGTCGCGGGCCGAGAGCCGCTCGAGGACGAGGTGCTGCCCGTCGGCCGTGGCGATCGCCTCGATCGCGCGCAGCCGAAGCCCGCTCGCGGCGTCCCGCGCGTCGCCACCCAGAAGCTCGGCCCGGCCCAGGAGTGCGGGTTGCGACGGACGGCCCGAGAGCGCGAGATCGAGGGCGAGGGGACCCGAGACGGTCTGGCCGTCGAGCGGCAAGAGGGGGGCGAGCCGCGCGAGCTCGAGCCGGCCGCGCAGGCTGCCCGACAGCGGCCCCTCGGCCGGGGCCTCGATCCGGCCGGCCTCGAGGTCGAGCAGGACCGGCAGGCGGAGTTCGAGCCGCAGGGGCTCGGGGCCCAGCCCCGTGCCGCGGGCCTCGAGCCGGAGCTCGCGGCCGGCCGCGAGGCTCGCCGTGGCGCGCAGCTCGGCGGGGCCGGCGGCCCCGCCCGCGGGGCCCTCGAGGGTGAGTTCGAGCCGCCCCTCGGGTGCGCGTGCGGGTCCGCCGAGCCGCAGCGTGGCGTTCGCCGTGCCGGGCAGCTCGGGCAGCCCGAAGGCTCCGAGGGTGGCGAGCGGCAGCCGCTCGAGCGAGGCTTCCGCACGGAGCGTCGGGCCACCGAGCCCCGCGCGGATGCGGGCCGAGGCGCGGCCGACCTCGAGGTCGAGGGTACCGAGGTCGAGCACGCCCTTGTCGAGGGTGATGCGGGCCGGCTGGCGCAGCCGGATCGCTTGCCCGGCGAGGGTGCCCGAGAGCCGAGCGAGCTCGAGCCGCCGGGGCTCGGCCAGGGCGGCGAGCCGGCCCTGGGCGTCGAACGCCAGGGGCTTACCGGCCTGCTCGCCCCGGGCGGCGAGCTCGAAGGGCAGCTCGGCGAGCGGCCCGTCGACCCGCAGCCTGGCCGAATCGAGCGCGAGCTCGGGGATCGCGAGGCCCTGGAGGGCGGCTTCACCGCGCAGGCTGCCGCGACCCAGGAGGTCGCGGCCGGAAAGGTCGAGCCGCAGGTCCGCGAGCGCGCCGAAGGGGCCGGACAAGCGGCTCGCCGCGAGTTTCGCGTCGAGGTCCTGGCGACCGCCTTCACCCCCGGCCCGGAGCTCGAGCTCGACCGCACCCGCGAACTCCTGGAGCGTCAGCGGAGCGAGGCGGCCGAGGTCGGCGATCCGGCCCGTGAGCCTGCCGCTCGCGAGCCCGCGCTCGAGGTCCGCCGTGGCCTTGCCGTCGAGGGCGAGGGCGAGGCCGAGCCCGTCGAGCCGGAGCGCCTCGAGCTCGAGCCTCGTGCCGCTGCGCCGGCCGGCCCCGGCGAGGGTCAGGCTCTCCCCCGCGAGCCGGGCGGTGGCGTCGAGCCGGAACTCCTCGCCCGCGGGTGCGAGGGCGGCGCCGCCCGAGAGCTCCAGCGCATCGAGCCGGCGCGGGCCGAAAACCGGCCGGTCGAAGAGGGCACGGAGCGCGAAGCGTGGCCGGGCGAGGGTGCCCGAGGGCTCGAGCTCGAGGCGGCCGCTGCCGGCGAGGGGTGCGCCCGCGAGGCCGGAGAGGGGCCCGAGATCGGGCAGCTCCAGCCCGAGTGCGCCCGCGAGCGTGCCCGCCCCGAGGTCGAGGCTCGCCCGGCCCGCGAGGCGGGCGGCGGCGGCGCG
>DAIOUO010000206.1:0-6368 GCA_036759485.1 Geminicoccaceae bacterium
GATCTCGTGGACATCCGGCGCATCGCGCGGACCCTCGAGCGGTTCGGCGAGCGCTTCACGCGGCGCTGCTTCACCGAGCTCGAGCGGGCCCGCTGCGACGCCCGCCACGCCCGCGCCGAGGGCTACGCTCGGCGCTACGCCGCCAAGGAGGCCTGTGCCAAGGCGCTCGGCACCGGCTTCGACCGCGGCGTCTTCTGGCGCGACATCGGGGTGGTGAACCTGCCCGGCGGCCGCCCGACGATCGTGCTCACGGGCGGGGCAGCGGAGCGGCTCGCCGCCATCACCCCGCCCGGGATGCGGGCGGAGATCGCGGTGAGCCTCACCGACGAGCCGCCGCTCGCCCAGGCGATCGTCGTGATCACCGCGGTGCCGGTCGCGGCGGGAGTGAACTTGCCGCTCCCGTCCGGCTCCGCTAGTGTGAGGGCGTTGCGAGCCGACCGGGCCGGTCCGGGCGCGCGGACCGGCGGGACCTGATCCGACGACGGCCGTGCGACGGACCGCTCACCCGGGGCGCGGAGCGAGCGGATCGATGCACGAGCCCATCGCGATGTCCGAGCGCCGAAGCGGTAGCCTGCTCGAGACCGTCAAGACGCTCGTCTACGCGGTCGCGATCGCCCTCTTCGTCCGGACCTTCCTCTACGAGCCCTTCAACATCCCCTCGGGCTCGATGAAGCCGACGCTGCTCGTGGGCGATTATCTCTTCGTCTCGAAGTTCGCCTACGGCTACAGTCGTTACTCGCTGCCCTTCAGCCTACCCGTGTTCGAGGGCCGGCTGTTCGCGAGCCTGCCGGAACGCGGCGACGTCGCGGTCTTCAAGCTGCCCTCGGACAACCGCACCGATTACATCAAGCGGGTGATCGGGCTGCCGGGCGACAAGATCCAGGTCAAGGACGGGGTGCTGCACGTCAACGGCGAGCCGGTCCGCCGGGAGCCCGCCGGCAGCTTCGTCGAGGAGGTGGACGGGCGCGGCATCGCCGTGCCGATCCTCGAGGAGACCCTACCGGGCGGCCGCTTCTACATGACCATCGACATCACCCGGCAAGGCCCGCTCGACAACACCCGGGTCTACGAGGTGCCGCCCGGCCACGTCTTCGCGATGGGCGACAACCGCGACAATTCGCTCGACTCCCGGGTCGACCATGTGGGCTTCATCCCGCTCGAGAACCTGATCGGCCGGGCCGAGATCATCTTCTTCTCGGTCAACGGCTACGGCTCCCTCTGGGAGCCCTGGAAATGGCCGTGGAGCATCCGCTACGAGCGGCTGTTGAGCCGGATCCGCTGAGCCGCGCCGGCCGCGCCGCCGCCCGTGCCGCCCTCGAGCGTCGCCTCGGGCACCGCTTCCGCGACCCCCGCCTCCTGGTCCAGGCGCTCACCCACGAGAGTGCCGCAGCCGGCGCCCGCGGTCGCGCTCGGCCGCGACCTTCCGAGCGGCGTTCGAACGAGCGGCTCGAGTTCCTGGGCGATCGGGTGCTGGCGCTCGTCGTGGCCGAACTCCTCCTCGAGCGCTTCCCCGAGGCGAGCGAGGGCGAGCTCACCCACCGCCTCGTGGCGCTCGTCAAGGGCGACACGCTCGCCGAGATCGGCCTCGAGGCCGGGGTCGACGCGGCGCTCGAGATCGGTGGCCGGGCCGGCCGCCGAGCCGCCGACCGCCGCCATCCTTCGCTCGTCGGCGACGCGCTCGAGGCGGTTATCGGGGCGGTCCATCTCGACGGCGGGCTCGAAGCGGCGCGCGCCGTGATCGAACGGTTGTGGGCCGAGCGGCTCTCCGCTAGCGCACCGCCCGCGCGTCACCCCAAGCAGCTCCTGCAGGAGCGGCTCGCCGCCGAGGGCCGGCCGCCGCCGTTCTACGAGCCGATCGCCCGCGAGGGGCCCGACCACGCGCCGCGCTTCACGGTCAAGGTGACGGTGGAGGGCGTGGGCGAGGCGGTCGGAGAGGGGGGCTCGAAGCGGCTCGCCGAGGAGGCGGCGGCGGCCCGGCTCCTCGCCCGCCTCGAAGGGGAAGAGCCGTGAGCACGCCCGCGAGCAGCCGTGCCGCTTTCGTCGCCATCCTGGGCGCGCCCAATGTCGGCAAGTCGAGCCTCCTCAACCGGCTCGTCGGTGCCAAGGTGTCGATCGTCACGCCCAAGGCCCAGACCACCCGAAGGCGGATCATCGGCATCACGATCCGTGGCCCGGCCCAGCTCTGCTTCGTCGACACACCGGGTATCTTCGCCGCCGCCGGCAAGCTCGAGCGGGCCATGGTGGAGGCCGCCTGGAAAGCCGCCGCGGATGCCGATCTCGCGATCCTGGTCCTGGACGCCAAGCGCGGCCTCGACGGCCGCTCGCGGGCGGTGATCGAGGGCCTCGCCCAGGTGCGGGTGCCGGTGCTGCTCGCGATCAACAAGATCGACCTCGTCAAGCCGCCCTCTCTCCTGCCGCTCACCGCCGCGGCCAACGCGCTCCGCCCCTTCGAGGAGACCTTCTACGTCTCGGCCGAGACGGGCGAGGGGGTGGAGGAGCTGCTCGACTGCCTCGCCGCTCGGGCTCCGGAGGGCCCCTGGCTCTATCCGGAGGACCAACTCTCCGACCTCTCGAACCGGGCCATGGCTGCCGAGATCACCCGCGAGAAGATCTTCCTCCAGCTGAAACAGGAGGTGCCCTACGCCACGACGGTCGAGACCGACCAGTGGGTCGAGAGCCCGGACGGCAAGGAGGTCCGGATCGACCAGACCATCTATGTCGAGAAGCCGGGCCAGAAGGCCATCGTGATCGGCAAGGGAGGGGCCCGGCTCAAGGCGATCGGCGAGGCCGCCCGCAAGGATCTCGAGGCCCAGCTCGGCCAGCGCGTGCACCTCTTCCTGTTCGTCAAGGTGCGCGAGGACTGGCGCGAGGACGCCGAGCGCTGGCGCGAGATGGGCCTCGAGCCGAAGCGACGTTGAGGAGGCTCGGCGCGGCGAGAGATGCGGGCCGTGCGCGACCGCTCCAGCCGCCCGCGTCGCCGCCGCCGCCGACGCCGTCTCGGCGATCTCCGCCTCGCCGGCGCCCGCCTCGCTCGCGGCCTCGCGGTGCAGCTCGAGACGGTAGGAGCACGGGGGCGAGGAAGGCGACGGCGAGCGCGATACGCTCCTTCTGCTTCCGGGAGAATCCGTCCTCGGCGAAAGCCGCCAGGTCGAAGAGGAGGAAGGCCCGCCGGGTGGTCGGCGCCCGGGTGCCGAGTTCGGGCCGCTTCTGGAAGGGGGCGGGATCGTCCATATCGGACTCCGGCGGGATTCGGCCGAGGGCGACCACGGGCCGACCGCGGGTCGGGGGGGCGGTGAGCGGCGAAGCGGATCGCGGCTCGAACACGGGCGCGGCGCCGGTCGCGTGCGCGGGAGTCGGGGGCGGAGGCGGCCTTGGAGTGGCGTGACGAGGGGGTGGTGCTCGAGGTCCGGCCGCTCGGTGAGCGCGATCTCAAGATCACCGCGCTCACCTTCGAGCACGGCCGCCACGCGGGCCTCGTCGTCGCCGGCAGGAGCCGCAAGAAAGCGCCGGTCCTCCAGCCGGGCAACCGGCTCGACCTCGTCTGGCGAGCCCGGCTCGAGAGCCAGCTCGGCCATTTCGCGGCCGAGCCGCGTCGACTCTACGCAGCCACCCTCGTCGACGATCCGCGCCGGCTGCAGGCGGTGGCCGCCGTCACGGCGCTGCTCGAGGCGAGCCTGCCCGAGCGCGAGCCGCACCCCGAGCTCTACGCGGGCCTCCTCACCCTGCTCGGCCGGCTCGCCGCCGACGAGGCCTGGGCCGAGGCGTATGTCCGCTTCGAGCTCCTGCTCCTGGCCGAGCTCGGCTTCGCGCTCGAGCTCGACCGCTGCGCCCTCACCGGCACGAGCGAGGATCTCGCCTTCGTCTCGCCGCGGACCGGCCGGGCGGTGAGTGCCGCGGCGGCCGGCCCCTGGATGGACCGGCTCCTGCCGCTGCCCGCCTTCCTCACCGGCCGCGGGCCGGCCGATCCGGCCCAGATCGCCCAGGGGCTGCGGCTTGCCGGCCATTTCATCGCCCGGCATATCCTGGCGCCGGTCGACCGGCCGATGCCGGCGGCCCGCGAGCGGCTCCTGACGCTGCTCGCCCCGACCCCATCCGAGGAGCCCGCATGAGCCGCGCAGAGCCCGCCTCGCGGATCGAGCCGGTCGATTTCACCCGTGCACTCGGCGAGCGCTACCTCGCCTACGCGCTTTCGACCATCACCGCCCGCTCGTTGCCCGACCTCCGGGACGGGCTCAAGCCGGTCCAGCGCCGGTTGCTCTGGGCGATGCTCCAGCTCCGCCTGGATCCCGCCTCGGGCTTCAAGAAGTGCGCGCGGGTGGTGGGCGACGTGATCGGCAAGTTCCACCCGCACGGCGACGCCGCGGTCTACGAGGCCCTGGTTCGGCTCGCCCAGGACTTCGCCCAGCGCTACCCGCTGATCGAGGGCCAGGGCAATTTCGGCAACGTCGACGGCGACGCCGCCGCCGCCATGCGCTACACCGAGGCGCGGCTCACGCCCGTCGCCATGGCGCTGCTCGACGGCATCGACCAGGAGACGGTCGATTTCCGCCCCACTTACGACGGTAGCGAGCGGGAGCCGGTGGTCCTGCCGGCGGCCTTTCCCAACCTCCTCGCCAACGGTGCCACCGGCATCGCCGTGGGCATGGCCACCTCGATCCCGCCGCACAATGCGGGCGAGCTCCTCGACGCGCTCGCCTGGATGCTGGGGCGGCCGGCCGATGCGCCGCCACCCTCGGCCGAGGAGCTCCTCCGCTTCGTCAAGGGCCCCGACCTGCCGACGGGCGGCATCCTGGTCGAGCCGCGCGAGAGCCTGATCGACGCCTATCGCACGGGCCGCGGCTCGCTTCGCCTCCGGGCCCGCTGGGAACGCGAGGATCTGCCTTACGGCCAGTACCAGATCGTGGTCCGCGAGATCCCCTGGCAGGTCCAGAAGAGCCGGCTCGTGGAGCGGCTGGCCGAGCTCCTCGCCGCCAAGCGCCTGCCGCTTCTGGCCGATCTGCGCGACGAATCGACCGACGTCGTGCGCCTCGTGCTCGTACCCAAGAGCCGCTCGGTGCCGCCCGAGGCGCTCATGGAGCAGCTCTTCAAGATGAGCGACCTCGAGGTCCGCCTCCCGGTCAACATGAACGTGCTCGACGCCCGCGGGGTACCGCGGGTGATGAGCCTCGGCGAGCTCCTCGAGGGCTATCTCGCGCATCGGATGGAGGTGCTCGAGCGCCGCAGCCGCTTCCGCCTCGGCCAGATCGCCGACCGGCTCGAACTGCTCGACGGCTATCTCAAGATCTTCCTCGATCTCGATCGGGCGATCCGGATCATCCGCGAGGAGGACGAGCCCAAGCCCGTGCTGATGGCCGCCTTCGAACTCTCCGACCGACAGGCCGAGGCGATCTTGAATTTGCGCCTGCGCAACTTGCGGCGGCTCGAGGAGGAGGGGCTGCGCAAGGAGGCGGCCGATCTGCGCCGCGAGCGGGCCGAGCTCGAGCATCTCCTGGCCGACGAGGGCGCCCGCCGTGCCGCGCTGCGCGCCCAGATGCTCGAAGCCAAGAAGCGCTTCGGCTCGGGTCCGCTCGGGGCCCGGCGGACCCGGATCGAGCGCCCGCCCGAGCTCGCCCCCGAAATCCTCGAGGTGCCGGTCGAGCGCACGCCCGTGACCGTCCTGGTCTCCGAGAAGGGCTGGGTCCGCGCGCTCAAGGGCCGGCTCGAGCCGGGTGCCGAGGTCCGTTGGAAGGAGGGAGATGCGGGCCGCTTCGTCCTCGAAGGGCTGAGCACCGACCGGCTCCTGATCGTCACCGCCGACGGCAAGGCCTACAGCGTGCCGGTCGAGAAGCTGCCGGGCGGTCGTGGCAGCGGCGAGCCGCTCTCGCTCTTCCTCGACCTCGCCAAGGGCGTGGACATCGTGACGGCCCGCATCCACCGCCCGGACGGCAAGCTCGTGCTGGCGACCCGCAAGGGCCTGGGCTTCGTCGCACCGGAAGCGCAGATCGTGGCTCAGACCCGGACCGGTCGTCAGGTGGTCGTTCTGGGCGAGGGCGACGCGCTCGCGGTCGCGGCACCGGTCGAGGGCGAGCTCGTGGCGGTGAGCGGCACCAACCACAAGATCCTCCTCTTTCCGGTCGAGGAGTTGCCGGAGCAGGCGCGCGGCAAGGGCGTGAGCCTCATGCGGCTCAAGGGGGCCGAGCTCGCCGATCTTCTGACGACCACGGCCGAGCGCGGCCTCGCCTGGCGGTCGGGCGAGCAGATCCGCACTTTCAAGGATTGGGAGGCCTTTCGCGGCCGCCGCGGCGGGGCCGGGCGGATGGCGCCGCGCGGCTTTCCCAAGGATCATCGCTTCGGCCTCTGATCCCCACGCCCGGTGGCTCGCCCGCGGG
>DAIOUO010000207.1:0-6337 GCA_036759485.1 Geminicoccaceae bacterium
CCGCAGAGGAGCAGGCCGAGCTCCTCCGCCGCCAGAGAGCGGAGATCGAACGGCTCGAGCGGCAACGAGCGCGCGAGGAGCGCCGCTCCGAGCGGCCCGAGCGACGCGGCGGCCAGAGCGAGGAGGGCAAGAAGAAGCGGCTCTGGCAGGAGGGCTGAGCCGGCGGCACCGCCCGCGGCTTCCGGGAGAGCCCGCTCGCCGGCGCCTTCGCCCGCCCCACCATCGCGACCGACGGCGTGGTGACCGTGCTTCCGGCCCCGTTCCTACTCCGCCGACGGCGCCCGGCCGGTCCGTCAGGCGGGCCGTGTCACCCGCCGCAGCGTCAGGTTGATCCGCCCACCGCCCGGCACGAGGTCGCCGCTCCCGTGCAGGATCCGGTCGACGCCGTGATAGGCGAGCCGGCTTTCCCCGGCGAGCAGCACGACGTCGCCGCTCTCGAGCCGGAGCCGGATCGTGGGCCCACCTCGCGTGAGCCCGCCCACTCGGAAGATCGCCGCATCGCCGAGCGAGACCGAGAGGACGGGGACGTCGAGGGCCTCCTCGTCCTCGTCGCGGTGCAGGCCCATACGGGCCCCGGCCCGGTAGAGGTTGACGAGGCAGCACTCGGGCTCGGGCCCGCCCACGAGGCTCCGCCAGAGCCCGCGCAGGCGCTCGGGGATCGGCGGCCAGGGCCGGCCGGTCACCGGATGCCTCGGCTGGTAGCGATAGCCGCGGACGTCGCTCACCCACCCCAAGGCGCCGAGATTGGCCATCCGCACCGAGAAGGGACGGCCCGTCCGTGGCATGGTCGGAGCGAACCAGAAATCCGGCTCGACCAGGGCGAGGACCTCGGCCAGGAGTGCCGCCTGCGCGGCCGGCTCGAGGAAGCCCGCGAGGTGCCGGAAGCCCTCGGGCAGAGCCGCGCAGCCTCGCCCCGACCCGGAGCCGCCCATGGACCTCCTGCTCGCCACCCTCGACCTCGCCGGTGTTTCCGTCTTCGCGGTCTCCGGTGCTCTGACCGCGTCGCGCAAGGAGCTCGACATCGTCGGCTTCGCCTTCGTCGCCACCGTGACCGGGCTCGGCGGCGGCACGCTGCGCGACCTCCTCCTCGACGTGGGGCCGGTCTTCTGGGTCCACAAGCCCCACTATCTGGCCGTCGCCACCGCCGCCGCGGTGCTCGTCTTCTTCACCGCGCATCGGGTCGAGGTGCGCTACCGGCTCCTGCTCTGGGCCGACGCGCTCGGCCTCGCCCTCTTCTGCGTCGTCGGCGCACGGATCGCCCGCGATGCCGGTGCACCCTTCCCGGTCGCCGTGCTCATGGGCATGACGAGCGCGGTGATGGGCGGGCTCTTGCGCGACATCATCTGCAACGAGCTGCCGCTCGTGCTGCGCCGCGAGCTCTACTGGACGCCGGCACTCCTGGGCGCGATCGTGGCGATCGGCCTCGACGGGCTCGGCCTGCCGCCGGCCGCGGGCGGGCTTTCGGGGTTCGCTGCGGCCTTCGCGCTGCGTGCCGCGGCGCTCCGCTTCGATCTCGCCCTGCCGTCCTACAAGCCGCGGCCCGGCCGGTCCTGGGGCCGCGAGGTTCCGGCCTCGGCCCTCCGTCCGCCGGCCGGGCCCTAGCCGGCGCGGCGGACCGTCTCGGCGCTCTGACCGAAGAGCACCTTGCGGGCCGCCTCGTCGATCGGTTGCCCGAGGCGCGGGTTGACCTTCGGGCCGAGCGCATAGGCCCGCTGCGTCGCCGGCCGAGCCGCGATCGCCCGGAACCAGCGCTCGAGGTTCGGGAAGTCCTCGAGTCGCTGGCCCTGCCGCTCGTAGGGTACGATCCAGGGATAGCAGGCCATGTCGGCGATCGTGTACGCCGCCCCGGCGACGAACGGCCGGTCGGCGAGCCGGCGGTCGAGCACGGCGTAGAGCCGGCTCACCTCTCTGGTGTAACGCTCGATGGCGTAGGGAATGCGCTCCGGGGCGTAGTGCCGGAAATGGTGGTTCTGGCCGCCCATCGGCCCGAGCCCGCCCATCTGCCAGAAGAGCCACTGCAGCACTTCGGCCCGGCCGCGCGGATCGGGCGGCAGAAAGCGCCCGGTCTTGTCGGCGAGGTAGAGCAGGATGGCGCCCGATTCGAACAGAGCGAGCGGCGGCCCCCCGTCGGCCGGCTCGTGGTCGACGATCGCCGGTATCCGATTGTTGGGCGCGATCGCGAGGAACTCGGGCCGGAACTGCTCGCCCCTGCCGATGTCGATCGGCACGATCCGGTAGGGCAGCCCGCTCTCCTCGAGGAACATCGTGACCTTGTGGCCGTTCGGTGTCGGCCAGTACCAGAGCTCGATCATTCCCGGATCCTCGCTCGCCCCGTTCCGGGCGCCGCCGGGCGATGTAGGTCGATCGCGCCCGCCGCACCACTTCCGCCGCCGCCGAGAGGGTCCGCGTGCCGTGCGTGACCGAGGCGACCCGGATTGTTGCCGTTCGCGCACCATTCCGTCGCCCGAAGCCCGCATGATCCCGCCCGCGGTGCGTGCCATATCGCGGCTCAGCGGTGCCCCGGGGCCCCGCCCGACCGGACTGCCGCCATGACCGATCGCGAGGACGCCCGCGCGGCTCTGCCCGCGCTGTTCGTGACCCACGGCGCGCCTTCCCTGGTTCTCGAGGATCACCCCGCCGCCCGTTTTCTCGCGACCCTTCCCGAACGGCTGCCGCGGCCGCGGGCGATCCTCGTGGTCTCGGCCCACCTCACCGCCGACCGCCCGGTACTGACCGCGGGCGAGCGGCCGGCGACGATCCACGACTTCACGGGCTTCCCGGCGGCCCTGTCCGCGATCCGCTACCCGGCCCGTGGCGACCCGGCGCTCGCCCGCCGGTCGGCCGACCTCCTGACCGCGGCCGGTATCGAGGCGGAGCTCGACCCCACGGCCGGGTTCGACCACGGGGTGTGGGTGCCGCTCGCCCTCGCCTGGCCGGCGGCCGACCTCCCGGTCGTGGCGCTCGCGGTCGTGCCCGCCCGCGACGCCGCTTTCCACCTGCGCCTCGGTGCGGCGCTGCGCCCGCTGCGATCCGAGGGGGTGCTGATCCTCGGCTCCGGCAGCCTCACCCACAATCTGGCCGCCGTCCGCTGGAACGCGCCGGAGCCCGCACCCGAAGCGCTGGCCTTCGCCCGTTGGGTGAGCGACACTCTCGAGTCCGGTGACCGTGCCGCACTCGCCGCTTGGCCCGATCGTGCCCCGTTCGCCCTCTGGAACCACCCGACGCCCGAGCATCTGTTCCCGCTCCACGTGGCGGTCGGCGCCGGCACCCCGGGTCGGCCCGGCCGCCTCCTGCACCGCAGCGTCGCGCACCGGGCGATCGTCATGGACGTCTGGGCGTTCGATTGAGGCCGCCCTCGTGCTAATCTCGCGCCAGAGGCGAGGATGGGCGGTTGATGCACGCGGGTCACGTTCGCCCGAGTGAAGCAGCCGCGGCGGCGCGCAGGCTTGACGGGACGACGGGTCGGAATGAGGTTCAACGTGACCGTTCGTATCCGGGGTCGGGTCCAGGGCGTGGGGTTCCGCGCCTGGCTGGTTCACGAGGCGCGGCAGCGCCGCGTCGAAGGCTGGGTCCGGAACCGCCGCGACGGCTCGGTCGAGGCCCTCTTGGTCGGTGAGGAGCCGGACGTTCGGGCCCTCGTGGAAGCCTGTCGCAGCGGGCCACCCGCGGCCCGGGTCGATGCGGTCGAGACCGCCGCCGGGGAGGGCGGCGAGGTCAGGGGATTCGTCGAGCTGCCGACCCTCTGAAGGGTCGGGCGGCGGGAGGACGCGATGGGCGCTCCGGCCTTCTCGGCCGCCGTCGGGCGGCGCTTCGTCCTGGCCGGGATGGCCTCGGCAGGCCTGTTCGTGGCTTCCACCGCGCGGGCCACGGGCCTACCCGAGGACCGGCTGTTCGCGATCTTCCGCAAGGGCGAGCAGATCGGTACACACAGCGTCACCTTCCGCAGCGCCGCGGGTGGCGGCCTCACCGTCCGGCACGCCATCGACATCGTCGTCGCATTCGCCTTCATCCCGGTCTACCGTTACGAGCAGAAGGTCGAGGACCTCTGGCGCGACGGTCGCCTCGTCGCCACCGACGCCGACACCGACGAGAACGGCGAGCGCAGCTTCGTGCGCGTGCGCGAACGTGGCGGTCTGCTGGTCTGCGAGGGGCCGCGGGGCGTTCGCCACGCTCCGCTCGGCACGATGAACGACCTCAGCTACTGGAACGTCGCGATCGTCGGCCAGCGCGGGCTGATCGACTGCCAGAGGGGCGAGCTCGAGCCGCTCGACCTCGAGGGCGGCGAGCTCGATACGGTGAGCGTGGGCGGGCGCCCGGTGACCGCCCGCCGCTGGCGGACGAACCCGCAGGGCAAACGCGGCGGCGAGGTCTGGTACGACGAGGCCGGGCGGATCGTGAAGGCCGTGGTTCGCACCCGCGGCGAGGTCCTCGACTACCGTCTCGTGGCCTGACCGTTCGAACGGCTCGGCAGGGCGACCTCCCGGTAGCACCCCTTTCCGCGGCGCCGGGCCTCGGCTAGCGGATCGGCGTCGATCGTTGCGGGAGCCCTCGCGTGACCGTTCACCTCTTCCAGCCCTTCCGCCTGCGCGGCCTCGAGCTGCCCAACCGCATCACCGTCTCGCCCATGTGCCAGTACCGTGCCCGCGAGGGGCTCGCCACGAACTGGCACCTCGTCCATCTGGGCTCGCTCTCCATGAGCGGTGCCGGCCTTTTGATCCTCGAGGCCACCGCGGTGAGCCCCGAGGGCCGGATCAGCCCCGGCTGCCTGGGCTTGTGGAGCGACGCGCACGCTGCTGCACTCGAGCCCGTCCTCGCCTTCTGCCGCCGCGACGGCACGGCGCGGCTCGGCATCCAATTGGGTCACGCCGGCCGCAAGGGCTCCTGCCGGGTGCCGCTCGAGGGTGGCCACCCCTTGCGCCCGGAGGAGGGTGCTTGGCGGACCGTCTCGGCCTCGGCCCTGCCGTACGACGAGGGCTGGCCCGCCCCGCGTGCCGCGAGCGAGGAGGATCTTTCGAAGATCGAGGCGGACTTCGTGGCCGCCGCCCGCCGTGCCGCCGGCCTCGGCCTCGAGCTGGTCGAGCTGCATCTGGCGCACGGCTATCTCCTCCACCAGTTCCTCTCGCCGCTCTCGAACCACCGCAACGACCGCTGGGGTGGCGATCTCGAGGGTCGCCTGCGCTTTCCCTTGCGGGTGGTCGAGGCGGTCCGCGCCGTCTGGCCCGAGGATCGGCCCTTGGGCGTGCGGGTCTCGGCGACCGACTGGGTCGAGGGAGGCTGGGATCTCGAGCAGACCATCGCCCTCGCCCACCGGCTGAAGGCGCTCGGGGTCGACTATGTCGACGTCTCCTCGGGCGGGCTCGACCCGCGCCAGAAGCTCGCCCTCGGGCCCGGCTACCAGGTTCCCTTCGCCGAGGCGGTGCGGCGGGCGACCGGCCTGCCCACCATGGCCGTGGGGCTGATCGTGACGCCGCGCCAGGCCGAGGCGGTGCTCGCCGAGGGCAAGGCCGACCTCGTGGCGCTCGCCCGCACGATCATGGACGATCCGCGCTGGGCCTGGCACGCGGCCCAGGAGCTCGGCGTCGAGATCGCCTATCCCGCGCAATATGTCCGCTGCCGGCCGCAGGTCTGGCCCGGTGCGGCCATGAAGCGCGCCGGCTGAGCGCGCTTGCCGCGGGCGGCCCGTCCTCGGGGCGCATGCGAGCCGCGATGAAGGCCGGTAACCGCGCGCTCGGTGTCCGGATCCGCCTCGTGCTCGCTCCGGAGGTCGCGGTCGGCCCCGGCAAGGCCGATCTCCTCGATGCGATCGCGGCGACGGGCTCGATCGCCGCCGCCGGCCGCAAGCTCGGCATGAGCTACAAGCGCGCTTGGCATCTGGTCGAGTCCTTGAACCGCGGCTTCGCCGAGCCGCTCGTGCTCGCCTCGCGCGGCGGCAGCGGCCACGGCGGTGCGGTACTCACCCGGCTCGGGTCCGAGGTGCTCGAAGCCTATCGCCGCATCGAGCGGGCGAGTGCCGCGGCGGCGGGAGACGATCTGGCGCGGCTGCGCGAACGGCTGGCACCCGCGGTGCCGCCGATCGGTACGGATGGACAGAACGCTTGACAGGGGTGAAGCGCACCGATAGCGCTGAAACGCCATAACGGGAGGGCGCATGGCGACGCTCGGCAGAACGGTGCGGCGCGGGCTCCGGTTCCTCCTCGGCGGCGTCGTGGCGCTGCTCGTGGGCGGGCCCCCGCTCGGAGCCGCCGAGGCACCGCTCGTCGCCGGGGCGGCCGATCTCCAGTTCGCGCTCACCGAAATCGCCGAAGCCTTTCGGAAAGAGACCGGCTCGGCGGTGACG
>DAIOUO010000208.1:0-6333 GCA_036759485.1 Geminicoccaceae bacterium
GGTATAGAGAAGGCCCGCGTCCTCGACCGGCCTGGCGGCACCGGGAGCGAGGCCCGCGGGTGCGGCGATGCCGCCCGTGCCGAGGAAGCGCGCGCGGCTGTCCTCGTAGCCCACGAGCCGCGCATCCGGCGAAAGGTCGCCCGCCACGGCGTGGAACAGGTGCTCGGGCGAGGGCCGTTCGTCCTCCGGACGGCGAGCGCCGTTCGGCAGCATGCGGTTGCGCGCGAGGATGGCACCCAGGCTCGGGACGAACCAGGTGGCGACGTGCAGCGCGGCGAAGGCCGGGGTGCGCTCGACCGCGTCGCGCGGGGCCATCGCGAGTTCCTGGAAGCTCGTGAGCCGCAGCCGCCGCGGCCGATCCTCGAGGTTCAGGATCTCGAGCTGCCAGATCTCGACCGGATCGCGGGCGGCCACCGCGACCTCGGCCCGCCACCTGAGGCCGCCGACGCGGCGCGCGATGCGGGCCGACCAGGGGGTGGGCCGGTGCGTCTGCGGGAAGGAGGGATCGAGCGTGCCGGGCAGCGCCTGGAGCCCGATCGGTGGCAGCGCCGGCTCGTCGCGATCGCACAGCCAGAAGAGCTTGCCGCGCCGTCGCAAGGGGTCGTCCGGCCGACGGGTGAGGTCGATCTCGTATTCGCGGTGGAGCGCGCTCAGCACGCGCGAGAACCCGCGCCCGTCGCTGGCGAGCTCGACCGTGTAGCGACCGTTGCTCAAGAGCCAAGGACGCTCGGGGGCCCAGCCCACTCCGGGCTGGAGATGGGGGCGCGGGTGGCGGATCCGGCGGGCGCGGGCGATCTCGTTGTAGAGGACGGCGAGCACGAAGGAGCAGAGACCGGCGGCGAAGGCGTAGCCGACGAGTGTGGTGCCCACCGCCGGCAGGAGCGGACCGGCGGCGGCACGGACCTGTTCGGCGCCGGTCCAGACCCGGTCCCATTCGGCGCCGCGCGGGATGTAGAAGGGGATCAGGAGCGGCAGCCAGGTGGCGAAGCGGCGGATGCCCTCCGGAATGCAGCGCGTCCGCGCGGAGTGGCCGAGGAAGCGGGCGGCCTTCTCGTCGAGCACGTCGCCGCCCACGAAGGAGAGGTTGACGAGGGTGGCGACCCTGAGGCCCATGTGGTCGAACCAGATCAGCATCCGCAGCCAATCGTAGGCCAGAAGGCCCAAGAACAATTCGAGGCTCCAGGCGCGGAAGGCTTCCGGCTCGAGCCGGAGCGCCTGGACGGTCGCCACGACCGTACGCACCGCCCCGTCCTGGTTGTACCAGGAAGGATCGGGCGAGAGGCGGAGGAAGGAGTAGATGATGGGGGCCATCCAGAGCCCCCAGCGCAGCACCCGGATGGCCTGCTCGACCAGTGCCAAAAGCCCGCGCGAGGAGAACAGCTCCTCGAGCGGCCGCAGCCGCCGTTCGACCAGGGCCGTGAGCAGCACGAGGTTGATGGAGAACAGCGGGGCCGCGAGCGACCAGTTGATCACGCCCGAGAGCGATTCGGCGTAGAGGAGCGCCACTCCACCCTCGGGCCGACCGAGGTCCTGTGCTCCCCATTTGCTGAACAGCGGATAGACGACGTAGGGTTCGACCGCGCGCCCGTCGAGCGGGAAGTGGACACTCGCGTAGCGCGCCCATTTGTCGAGCACGGTCGCGAGCTGGGGCGCGTCGAGATACCAGGCGAGGGCGCCGCCGGCGATTCCGCCGAGCCCGGCACCGAGCGCATAGAGGCGCCAGGTCTGCAGCCTGCGGCGGCGGCCTTGTACCACCTCGAGCGCGTCCGCCAGGAGATCGACCCCGGCATAAGCCGCGATCCCGGCGAGCGCTCCGAACAGGAACCGGGCGAGCGGATCGGCCGTCGGCAGACCGGCCGCGAGACCCAGCCCGAGCGCGAGCCCGATCACGGCGCCACGGGCGTAGCCCCAAGGGTGGCGGGCGGCGTGCAGGAGCCGCCGGGCGAAGGCCGGGCTGCCGTCGAAGGTCTCGACGATCGTGCGGGCGGCCGGAAAGAGCAGCGCGCCCACGAGCGCGGCGGCCGGGAGCGGGGCCGCCTCGACCAGCGCCCGGACCGGGGCGGCGCCGGCCGCCAGCGCCGGGAGATGGATCACGAGCAGGAAGACGAGCGTGTAGACGGCACCCTTGCCGAGCCCGTCGCGGAAATGACCGAGCGCCGCGGGCAGGGTCGGTCTGCGGACGATCAGGGCATCCAACAGGATCCCGGTCATCAAGAAGACCTCCGCCCAGAGCGCCGCCTGGGCGAGGCTGCCGGTGACCAGGACCGCGAGGAACCGCGCGGGCGCGGGGAGCTCGCCGACCGCCCGGCTCGAGCCGAGGTCGGCCAGGAGCGGCGAGAGGACGGCCAGAAGGGCGCCTGCGACGAGGAGGGCCAGCAGGGCAGGATCGCGGGTCCAGCGGTGGTCCATCACGAAGCCGATGCCGACCCCGACCAAGAGATTGAAGCCGGCGAGCACGAGGAAGCGGGCGAACAGCACGGCGCTCGCCGGATCGCTGCCCGTCGGGAGCAGAAGGGAGCCGAGTTCCGCCAGGAGCGGGCGGGCGCCGAGCAGGAGCAGGAGGTTCAGGAGGAACGGTGCGACGAGCCAGGCGAGGCTCGTGGGCAGGTGTGGCGAGCGACGCTCGCGGCCGAGCGTCCAGACCCCGGCCGCGAGGTAGAGGGCCACGGCGGCTCCGGCGCCGAGCGGGGTGAGGGCGAGGAGCTCGCTCCAGCGCCCGGGCGTCCCCCAGGGTCGGGCCCCGGGGTCGGAGGCGAGCGCCAGGAGGGCGATCGCGACCCCGTCGAGCAGGAAGCGGTCGGGTGTGGGCGAAGGGGCCCCGCGACCACGGGCCACCGCCAGAAGGGACAGCGCGCCCGCGAGCCCGGTCGGGGCGGCGCCGATCGACCCGAGGCCCTGCGTCGCCGCCGCCACCGCGGCGACCGCCAGGAGTCCGGCCGCGACGAAGAAGCCGAATTCCACCCAGCCGATCCGTCCCGGTCGGGCACAGTCCGCGGTCGGCCTCGTGCTCATGCCGGCTCCTCGCGTGGTGCATCGCCGCGCCGCGGCGACCCGGGCGACGGCCGCCGCCTACGCGACCGGAACAACGCCGGACCCGCTCTCGGCAAGCGGGCCGTGGCGCAGTTTCCGTCATTTTTCCGGCCGATGCAACCTTTGCGATAGATACTGTCTCATCGAGCTACTTACTGGCTAGAACGGGGCGATTGCGACAGCCGCGCGGCCTCGGCCAGGAGGCGGACGACCTCGGCGTCTTCGGTCTGGGTGAAGTCGCGATAGAACTGGCCGACCGCGGCCATCCACTCGGGCTCCTCGAGGACCACGATCTCCTCGGCCTCCCGCGCGAGCCGGGCGATCGTGTCGGGCGGTGCCACGGGCACCGCGAGCACCCGCCGGCGCGGGCCGAGTTCGGCGAGCGCGCGCAGCGCCGCGCGGACGGTCGTGCCGGTGGCGATCCCGTCGTCGACGAGGATGGCGGTGCGGCCGCGCACGCTCGGCGCCGGCCGATCGCCGCGATAGAGCCGCCGCCGCCGCTCGATCTCGGCGAGCTGGCGAGCGGCCTCGGCCGCGATCCAGTCCTCGTCGATGCCGTAGGCGCGGATGACTTCCTCGTTGCGGACGAGCACGGGCTCGGCACCGTCGACCACCGCGCCGGCGGCGAGTTCCGGCTGGAAGGGAGCACCGATCTTGCGCACGAGCAGCACATCGAGCGGCGCGCCCAGCGCCTTCGCGACCTCGAAGCCGACCGGCACGCCGCCGCGCGGCAGTGCCAGGACCACCGGGTCGGCGCCGGCGAGATGGCCGAGCCGGGCGGCTAGCCTACGGCCGGCATCGGTGCGATCGGCGAACACGGCTCGCCCTCCTCACCCTTCGCCGCGCGCAGGCGGCGTCGCCGAAAGTTGTTCGACCAGAAAGTCGCGGGCGAGCACGGCCACCCGTTCGAGCGCACCCGGCTCCTCGAACAGATGCGTGGCTCCCGGCACGACGACGAGCCGGTGCGGCCCCCCGAGGCGGCGCGCCGCGGCCCGGTTGAGCTCCAATACGGGGTGGTCCTCGCCTCCGACGATCAGGAGGGTGGGCGCCCGGACCCCGGCGAGTGCCGCCCCTGCGAGATCGGGCCGTCCGCCGCGCGAGACCACGGCGCGGATCTCGGGCGAGCGGGCCGCCGCCACGAGCGCCGCCGCGGCCCCGGTCGAGGCTCCGAAGAGGCCGATCGGAGGCCCCCGCGGCCCGGGCTCCTCGGCCAGCCGGTCGAGCGCCTCGAGGAGCCGTCCGGCCAGGAGGTCGATGTCGAAGACCTTGGCCCGGTCGAGCGCCTCGGCGGGCGTCAGGAGGTCGAAGAGAAACGTCGCGAGCCCGGCCTCTTGGAGCACGCTCGCCACCATCCGGTTGCGCGGGCTCGCCCGGCTCGAACCACTGCCGTGCGCGAAGAGAACGAGCCCACGGGCCGGCTCGGGAACCACGAGATCGCCCGGAAGCCGCGCCGGGCCGATCTCGAGGCGCATCGTCCGGGTCCGCATCCTCAAGCTCCGAGCGTTCCGGCCGGATCGGCCAGAAGATCGACGATCGAGCCGCCCCCGTGCAGCCGGCGGATCGCCTCGGCCAGAAGGGGGGCCACGGGCTCGATGGCGAGCCGGCTTCGGGCGAGGGCCTCGGGCAGACGGAAGGGGGGGACCGAATCGGTGACGAGCCAGCCGTCGATCAGCGGGTCGGCCACCGCCGCGGCCGCCTCGCCCGTGAAGAGGCCGTGGGTGGCGACCGCGCGGACCCTTGCCGCACCCCGTTGCCGGCAAGCCCGGGCGCAGCGCAGCATGGTCCCACCCGTGCTCACGAGATCGTCGACCAGGATCGCCTCGCGGCCTTCGACATCGCCCGCGAAGGCCTCGCCGCTCACCACCCCGGCGCTCCGGTGCTTCTCCATGAGCGCGAGCGGCACCGGCTGGCCGAGTGCCGCCTCGAGGTCCTGGCGCAGCGCCTCGGCCCGCTTGACCCCGCCGGCGTCGGGCGAGACCACGGCGACCGGACGGCCCGCGAGCTGCGGCAGCAGCCGGCGGACCAGGAGCCCGCGCGCCTCGAGGTGCACGGTCTCGATCCGGAAGGCGTTCTCGAAGGCCACCGGATTGTGGACGTCGAGCGCGACCACCCGGGCGACCCCGACCGCTTCGACGAGCTGGGCGAGGTAGCGGATCGAAACCGGATCGCGCGGCTTGGTGCGCCGATCCTTGCGGGCATAGGCGAGGTAGGGGGCGACGAGCGTCACCCGTGCCGCCCCCTGGTCGACCAATGCTGCCGCGAGGAAGAGGGTGCGGACGAGCTTCTCGTCGGCCGAGAGCTCGGGACCGCCGAAGAGCGGCTGGAGGAGATAGAGATCGAGGCCGCGGACCTCGGCCAAGGGCCGGATCTTGTGCTCGCCGTCCTCGAAGCCGCGTTCCTCGACCGGCAAGGGTGCGAGCCCGAGGCGGCCCGCCACGGCCGTGGCGAGATCGACCCCGCTGGCGAGGGAGAGGACGGCGAGGCTCAAGGCAGCGCCTCCACGAGCAGCCGCGCGAGATGGACCGCCTCGCGGCCGGTCCCGTCGCGGATCTGCTGCCGGCAGCTCGTGCCGTCGGCGACGATCGCGACGTCGCTCGCCGCGGCGCGCACGGCCGGCAGGAGCGCCGCCTCCGCCATCGCTCGCGAGATCGCCCGATGCTCGACCTCGTAGCCGAAGGCACCGGCCATCCCGCAACAGCTCGATTCGATCGGGACCGGGTCGAGCCCGGGCACGAGCCGCAGCGCATCCACCACCTTGGCGAACAGACCGAAGGCCTTCTCGTGGCAGTGCCCGTGGACGAGCACCCGGCCCGGGCGCGAGCGGAGATCGAGATCGAGCCGGCCGGCGCTCCGCTCCTCCGCCAGGAACTCGGCGAGATGAAGGACCGGCCCGCTCGCTCCGGCCCGCGCGGCTTCCGGCAGGAGCGCCTCGAGCTCGTCGCGGAAGGTCAGGAGACAGGAAGGCTCGAGGCCGACCACGCGGGCCCCGGCCTCCCACCAGGGGCGCAGCGCCTCGAGCGTGCGGGAGAGTTCGGCCCGCGCCTCCTCGAGCATCCCGGCCGAAAGGAAGGTCCGGCCGCAGCACAAGGGCCGTTCGCCCCGAGGGGTGGGGTCGACGACCCGCCATCCCGCGCGCTCGAGAAGGCGGGCCGCGGCAGCCGCGTTCTCGGGCTCGAACCAGGTCGTGAACGTGTCCGCCCAGAGCACGATCGTGCCCGTCTCGGCCCCGTTCGGCCGGGCCGGCCGCGGCCGCCAGGGGGTGGCGGAGAAGCGCGGCAGGGGTCGCTCGCGGGCGATGCCCAA
>DAIOUO010000209.1:0-6314 GCA_036759485.1 Geminicoccaceae bacterium
GGGACGGGAAGCGGGGCGGGCGGCGCCTCGCGTCTCGCCCAGGCGCGCGAGAAGGGGGTGTAGACCTTGTACGGCGAACCGTCCGCCTGCACGATCTCGAAGGGCTCGAAGCCGAGGGCCGCGTTGAAGCTCGAGACCTCGACGCCGTCCGCCCGGAGCGCCGCCTCGAGCGCCCGATCGGCGGCCACCGCCCAGGGCTCGTAGCGCCGGCTCCAGAAGACGCTGCGGGCGCCGAGCTCGCGCACGATCCGCGGCACGACCTCGGATTGCGGCCCCCGCCGCAGGATCAGCCGGCCGCCACGCTCCGCGATCGCGGCGGCCAGGCTCTCGAGGGCACCTGCGAGGAACCAGCGGGAAGCCGCCCCCCGCCGCCAGGGTCCCGGGGTCTCGTCGTCCAACAGGAAGAAGGCGACGATCGGCCGGCCGCCGGCCGCGGCCGCGTGCAGCGCCGGGTGATCGTCGAGCCGCAGATCGTTGCGGAACCAGAGCAGGACCGGTGCGCTCATCCGGGGCGGGCTTCCTCGGGTGGCGGATGCTCCTTCTACGGCCGAAGCCGGAGCCGGGATCGCCCGCGTCCGGCCGCCTTTCCCGGCTCGCCGCCGGCTGCGAGCAGATGCCCCGGCACGGCGAAGACGCGCCGCTCGCCGGTCAGCCAAGCGGTGAAACCGTCGGCGAAGAGCCCGGCGATCGCCGCCTCCCGCACGTCGAGGCCGCCCGTGAAGGCACCGAAGGCCGGCAGGAAGAGGCGCCGCCCGTCGCCCACGAAGCAGGGCCGGGCGAGGCTCCGCCGGCTCGGAAGACGCGCCTTGGGATGCAGATGGCCCGCGATCTCGGGCTCGGCCGGCGGGCCCGCCGAGGGGGCGTGCCGCAAGCGGATCCCGTCGAGGGCCAGCGCGTCGAGCACAGCACCGCCGAGGGCGAGCGGGATCGTCGGGTCGTGATTGCCGCAGAGCCAGATCCATGGCCGGCCGCGCACCAGGCCGGCGAGCCGGTCGAACGACTCGCCCTCGAGGGCGCGGGCCGCCGCGGTATCGTGGAACCCGTCGCCGAGGCTCACCACCGTCGCCGGGGCGAGCCGGGCGATCACCGCCTCGAGCCGGTCGAGCGTGGCGGCCGTATCGTGCGGCGGCAGGAGTGCGCGGCCCGACCGCGCGAGGGCGGCCGCCTTCTCGAGATGGAGATCGGCCACCACGAGCAGCCGCCGCTCCGGCCAGAAGAGGGCGCCCGTCGGGTCGAGGAGCATCTCCCGGCCGGCGAGCCGGATCAGCACGGCACCTCGCCCATCGCCTCCGCCACGAACTCGGCCACGGCCGCCTCGAGCGCCTCGTCGAGCCCCTCGCCCGCCACGAGCTCCTTGCCGATCCCGGCCACGATCGCGACCGCGAAGGGCGAGATTCGGGAGAGCCGCCGGTGCCGGATCCGTCCCTGCACCGCGTTCAGGAGATCCGAGAGCCTCCGGACGTCGGTGAGCCCCTGCGCCGCCTCCGCCCGCGCCGCCCGGAGCAGCACGTGGTCCGGCTCGTAGCGGCGGAGCACGTCGTAGATCAGATCGGTGCTCACCGCGACCTGCCGGCCGCTCTTGCGCCGGCCCGGCAGGTTGCGCTCGATCAGGCCCGCGACCACCGCACAGTTGCGGAACGTCCGTTTGATCAGCGAGCTCTCGGCCATCCACTCCTCGAGATCGTCGGCCAACAGATCGAGGGTGAAGAGCTCCTCGGGCCGCTCGACCGGACGGCGGCCCCAGACCGCGATGCATTAATCCGAAGCCACGAAGCCGAGCGGAGCGAGGCCGAGCCGCTCCATCCGCCGGGTCAAGAGCATGCCGAGCGTCTGATGCGCGTTGCGGCCGGCCATCGGATAGGCGACCAGGAACGCCCGCCCGCCGCGCGGGAAGGTCTCGACCAGGAGCTCGTCGGGGGCCGCCGTGCCCGAGCGCCGCGCCTGTGCGTCGAGCCACTCCCGCAGCGGTGCCGGCAGCGCCGCCCAGCGCTCGGGATCGGCGAGCATCGCCCGGACCCGGTCGGCGAGGGCCGGCCCGAGCGGCAACCGGCCGCCGGCATAGGCCGGGACCCTGGGCTCGCCCTTCCGGCCGGCGAGCTTCACGATCGCCTCGTCCTCGCGGATGCCCACGAATTCGAGCACCCGGCCGGCGAACAGGAAGGTGTCGCCGGGTACGAGCGTGCTCACGAAATATTCCTCGACCTCGCCGAGCCGCCGGCCGCGCGGCCCGAGCCGCACCTTCATCACCGGCGCCTCGACGATCGTGCCGACGTTCATCCGCCAGGCGCGGGCGAGCCGCGGGTCGGCCAGGCGGTAGCGCCCGTCCGCCTCGCGCACGAGGCGGCGGAACCGCTCGTAGCGGCCGAGCGCGTAGCCGCCGGTGGCGACGAAGTCGAGCACCGCGTCGAAATCGGCGCGGGCGAGTTCGGCGAAGGGCGCGCTCGAGCGGACCTCGGCATAGACCGCGTCGGGATCGAAGGGCCCGGCGCAGGCGAGGCCGGTCAGGTGCTGGGCGAGTACGTCGAGCCCGCCGGGTACGACCGTCCCGCCGTCGAGCGCCCCCTCGGCCAGCGCCTCGCACGCCGCCATGCATTCGAGCACCTCGAACCGGTTGGCCGGCACGAGCACCGCCCGCGAGGGCTCCTCGAGCCGGTGGTTGGCGCGGCCGATCCGCTGCAGGAGCCGGGCCACGCCTTTGGGTGCCCCGACCTGGACGACGAGGTCGACATCGCCCCAGTCGAGCCCGAGATCGAGCGAGGAGGTGGCGACCACCGCGCGCAGCCGGCCGGCCGCCGTCGCCGCCTCGACCTTCTTGCGCTGCGCCGCCTCGAGCGAGCCGTGGTGCAGGGCGATCGGCAGGTTCTCGGCGTTGAGCCGCCAGAGGAGGCCGAACAGCACCTCGGCCTGGGCGCGGGTGTTGACGAAGACGATGCTCGTGCGATGCGCCCGGACGAGCTCGAGGATCGCCGCCGCCGCGTGGCTCCCGTAATGCCCCGCCCAGGGCATGGGACCGGGCGGGATCAGGATGTCGACCAGGGGCGCCGCACCCGCCTCGCCCCGCACGAGCGCCACCGCCTCGGGCTCGGGCCAGAGGAAGCGCTCGAGCGCGTCCGGATACGCCACGGTCGCCGAGAGCCCGACCCGACGGGCGGCCGGTGCGAGCGTGCGCAGCCGGGCGAGCGCCAGCGCGAGGAGTGTCCCCCGCTTGCTCTCGGCGAGCGCGTGCAGCTCGTCGACCACGATCGCCCGCAGCCCCGCGAAGCGCTCGGCCGCGTCCGGGTAGGAGAGCAGGAGGGCGAGCGATTCGGGTGTGGTGAGCAGGATGTCGGGTGGTCGCCGGCGCTGGCGGGCGCGCTCGCCGGCGGTGCTGTCACCGGTCCGCAGAGCGACGCTCAGCGCGAGGCCGCACTCGCGGATCGGCGCCTCGAGGTTGCGGGCCACATCGGCCGAGAGCGCCTTCAAGGGCGAGACGTAGAGCGTGTGCAGGCCGCGGCCGCCGCCCTCGCGGGCGAGCTCGACCAGGCTCGGGAGGAAGCCGGCCAGCGTCTTGCCACCGCCCGTAGGCGCCACGAGTAGCGCGTGCCGGCCCGCCCGCGCGAGCTCGAGCATGGCGAGCTGGTGCGTCCGCGGCCGCCAGCCGCGCCCGGCCATCCAGGAGGCGAAGGGCTCCGGCAGCCCGCCGCCCGACGGCTCCCCGGCCGGCTCGCCGCCCGCCGACCCGGAGATCGATCCTGCGCCCGGCGGCGCGCCGACCGCTCGGGTGCGCCCCGACCCGGCTCGCGCCTCGCCTGCGGATCCCGCGACGGCAGCCGCCGGTCCGGTTTCGACGCCGGAGGTCGCGCCGGTGGCACGGCTCGGGGCCACGATCCCACCTTCGAGAGGCTCGACGGGAGCAGGCTCGGTGACCGCCCGCCGCTCGTCACCACCGAGCACGGGGTCGAACGCGCCCGGCCCAGGGCCGCGGACCGCCCGACCTCCCCTCGCCCGCTCCGCCCGAACTGCTCCGCCCGCCGGCTCGGTTCCGATCACCCGCTGCCGCTCCGTATCGAGCCCCCGGCCGTCCGCCGTCTCGTCGCGAGCGCCCGCCGGATGCTCGGGGAGCGCCCCCACCCTGCCGCACGGGCGCGTGCGGCCCGCCGCCCGGGCTGCCGGCGTCCGATCGCCGGCGGGCCGGCACGGGGTCGAAGGGATCGCACTACGGTGCCATCTAGCGCGGTCGGGGCGCCGGGTCACGGTCGGCCCCGCGGAGTCCGCCGGGGCGGCCCGTCGCATCGGGCAGCACGCCCCGTGCCACCGGACCGCGCGTCGGACCCCGATCGCGTGGTTTTCCGGGCGCTCCGCGGTCGGCCCTGCCGCCGGCTCCCGGGGCGGTTCGAACGACTCCGGCGGGTCGGGGTCGGTGATCCGCTCGCAAACGCGGCCGTCGAGCGCGTCGGACACTCCAGCGGACCACCACGGCATGCGAACGGCCACTCCCCTGTCGGCTCGTCGTCGCCATCGGCCCGGAAGAACGGACCGAGCGCGACGAGCGGCACGCTCGCGCAGGGGACGTCACGAGCGGCCGCGGCGAACGGCGTCCTTCGCTTTTCGCCTGCCCGGCGCTCCTCTGTCGGCACGAAGTCCCGCGCGGCCGCCGCTTCGCCGTCGCTCGTTTTCCCGCGGCCCTCCGTGGCCGCCCCCGGCGACGCGCACCCCGAGAACGGAGCGGCGGCGGTCGCCGCGCGCTCGACCTTCCGCACTCCCGGGGTCGCGCAGCACGGGCGTCGCCCACGTCCCCGTCCACGGCACGGCCGGCTTCCGGCGATCGCCCCCCGAGGACCGACGGGGACGGGTCCGGCCTCGTACCGAGCCCGCGAAGACGACCGCCGACCCGGCTACCGGATCGATGCTCGAACTCGGAGGGCGGCGTCGCCCGAAAGCGCTGCCCGTGACCGACGGCGGCCCGGGCAGGCTCCTCTGCACAGCGGCCCGGGCCATCCGGCCCGACCCGAAGGCCGGCCGACCACACGGGGCGGGGAAGCGCCATCGGTGCGCCGTCCCGCCTTTCCCAGCGGTCGGCGTCTCCGGTCGGCGCGTCGGGCGTCCGGCCCGGCCTCCGATCGCGAACGGCCGCCCCCGGCCCACCTGGTCGCGTGCGGGCCGCGGACCACGGAGCCCCGGTCCCGCGCCACGGGCCGGTGGAGCCCGTTCCATCGGGCCGGCCCTCGGGGCCGCGCGACCTCGTCGCAGGCGCGCGTCCTCCCCGATCGGGCGTCCCGGCCGACCGGCTCGCTCCGACCCCATCTTCGAGGCACCGGTTTCGGCACCAGCCGCCCCGCATCTCGACGCGCGGGCGAACACGATCGTCCGGGTACGGCGGGCCCCGGTGCTGGACAGGAAGACCGGAGCCGGACCACCGCGCCGCGGCTCCTCGCCCCCGGCCCGGCTCTCCGGGAACGTCGTCCGCCAGGCCGACGCACCTCCCGAGGCGATGCCCCCTCCGCTGCCTCGAACCCCCCGCCGGGCGGCCCTCGGCGGGCCGGGCGAGGGGTTCGGCCCGAGGCGGCTCGCCGCCGGCGCCCCCGATCCGAAAGCCCCGGCCGACCGGCTCGCTCCGACCCCATCTTCGAGGCACCGGCCTCGGCACCAGCCGCCCCGCATCTCGACGCGCGGGCGAACACGATCGTCCGGGTACGGCGGGCCCCGGTGCTGGACAGGAAGACCGGAGCCGGACCACCGCGCCGCGGCTCCTGGGGCCACGCAGCCGGACTTCCGATGATGAACCTCGGTCGCCCGCCCGAGGCCTCGCCGACAGCCGGCGACGCAGCGGCCCTCGGGGATGCCGAGGGGGCCGACCACGGGTCGGCGCCAGCGTGAACGGCACCTCCGCAGCCGCGTACACCCGATGCCCCGAACCGAGCGGGCCCGCCCGACCTCCGGCCCGGCCGGCGAACAGGTCGTGCGGACGGAGCCGCTCCCGCGGTTCGCCGAGACGACCGGATCCGGGAGACCGCGCCGTCGGCTTCGAGCACCCGCCATGGAAGGTCCGGCGATCGGCCCGCCGATACTCCTGCGCACGCCCCGAGGCGGCACACCGAGCTCGATGGTTCCCGGCCCGGGCGCGCCGTGCAGCTCGCTTCGCCGAAACCGGGCCGGCGGGTCCCGCTGATCGCTGCCGCGGGACGGCCGGCGGCGGGCCGTGGGCTTGCCCGCCGGTGCCTCGCGGATCGACCGGCCACCGGGCCCTTCCGACGGAAGGACGAGCCCGAAGCCACCCGCGACGGCCGAGACCACCGGCCTTGCGGTCCGCCGCCCCCTCGCCCCGACCCGTGGAG